>JBBFMH010000163.1:0-1617 GCA_037478615.1 Hydrogenothermaceae bacterium | reverse complement strand
ACTTTTCCATACGTACCTAAATGTGGCTAAATATCCTATAAAAGCTGTTGTGTGAAAGGCAAGTTGAACAGGAGAGAGTAGTCCTTCATCAAAAAAGAAACTTAAAATTTCTGACATTATGATGGCAAAAAATAAAAATAAAAAAGTTATACCGTAAGCCATCGTTATTCTTCTATTCCAAATAAAATCCTTTTCGGAGTAAAGTTTATTAATTTCTTGTTTTAGATCTTCCGAAATTTGGGTTATATCTAATCTATTTTTTAATTTTAGTATGAATATGACACTTCCACTGAAAAGTGTAGTAGTAATTACAACCCATAAAGCTTTATAAAAGTCTGGTTTATCTGTAAAGATATCGTTTTTAAACATAAAGTTTATAACGGTAAGACCCAGAACCATTAAGAAAGAGTATGCAACCAAGGAAACTCCAATAAGAAGTAACTTTTTCTTTACCATTATAACCACCCTTTTTTCTTAAAAATAATAAGCGGAATTGTAGCTGACAACACCATTGCAACAAGTGCCATATAGTATCCATACTCGAAGTGAAGCTCCGGCATATATTCAAAGTTCATTCCATAGATACTTGCTATCAATGTAGGTGGCATAAATACCATTGCAAGGACTGTAAATATCTTAATTACCTTGTTCTGCTCTATATTAAGAAGTCCCAAAAATGTGTTTTGCAAGTAATTAAGTCTCTCAAAGTTAAATCTTGTATAATCTATAAGTGAGTTTACGTCTTTTATCATTATTCTTATTTCTTCTTTAACATCGTTAGGAAGTTTATAACTTTTAAGTATTGAAGACAAAACTCTCTGTTTATCAATGAGAGACTCTCTAATTGTCATATTAATATCTTCATAGAAAGATATAGACTCAAATACAGACTCCGTTACATCTATAGAACCTGTTGATACTATTTTACCCAGTTTTGATATCTCTTTTGATATTCCTTCAAGAACATCAGAGTCAGAAGCAACTTTTATCTCCATTATTCCGGCAAATACATGGTATCCAGTTTTGAATACAGTTGGATTTGTCATCAATCTTCTTACAAATTCAGAAAAAGTTTTTAGCTGTCTATATCTTACTGTTATTATATAATCTTTTTTCAGAATAAAAGACACAGTTTCATTAAAAGCGTTATCCTGCTCTCTTATAAGAAAAAATGTGTTTATAGTTATGCTGTCCTCTTCTTCCCAATATCTTGAACTTATCTCTATATCTTCTCTTTCAGATAAACTTGGAAATTCTATTTTAAAGTTGGATACTACCCAGTTTATCTCTTCCTGAGAAGGGTCAAACATATCTACCCATAAAATAGATTTATCACTTTCTATTGGACTGGTTGTGTCTTCAAGTTGATAAGACCTTATTATTAAGCCTTCCCGATAAAAAATTCTGACCATAAGTTAATTATAACATACAAAGTTTAATTTTTTATTAGACTTTTTGAATATTCAGATAAAAGATTAATTTCCGGATAATGTTTGATATTCCTTGTTACAATTTTTAGATTTTTCACTTTTGCAGTAGCCATAATTAAGCAGTCTATATCAGGTAAAGTTATTCCAATTTTCCTATAGTTCCTATAAAATTCTGCAGCAATTTTAA
>JBBFMH010000162.1:0-1757 GCA_037478615.1 Hydrogenothermaceae bacterium | reverse complement strand
CCGAAAATCATACCATCTAAGTTAGTATCAAATGTGAAGAGAGGTCTAAACTCTATTATCTCATTAACCTTCTCTGATATTGCATTTGGGTCTGATACATCAACTATTTTTGTTTCAAATCCATTTGCAGATATAGATTTAGATATACCCTCTACTATCCAATCTGTAAGACCTCTTGGGTCCGGTGTTTTTAAAAACACAACCCTTGGTTTTGTGATATTCTCAGACATCTTTACTCTCCTATGTTAGTTTTTCTCCAGAATTTCTACTTTTGCACCTTCTCTGTCTATATCTAAAACTTTGTACTCTGCATTTATACCTTCTTCCTTGAAAGCTTCTACCATAGATCTTCCTATTGTTTCGAAATTATGGGTTGCCAATGCCAACATAGTGCTTCCAGCTCCACTTAAAGATGCCCCCAAAGCTCCGTTATCAAGAGCATTTTTTATCACTTTATCAAATCCAGGTATAAGTGTCTTTCTATATGGCTGATGTAATCTATCTTCCATACTTACCTTAATAAGGTCATATCTTCTATGTTGTATTGCCGTGATGAATAGTGTGGCTCTCTGAAGGTTAAATATGGCATCTTTGTAAGGTACAGATGAAGGTAAAACCTGCCTTGCCTTTTCTGTGGAAAGTTCAAAGTCAGGGATAACAACAACGGCCTTTATATCTTCCGGAAAATCTACTTTCTGGTAATAGGTTTTATCTTCTGTTTTAACTGCTGTTATAAATCCACCTTTCCAAGCAGGTAGTAGGTTATCTGGATGTGGCTCAAATCTGTATGCAACTTCAAAAAACTCTTCGTCTGTAAGCTCTTTATGGTGAACTGCGTAAGCGGTTAATATTCCGGCAACAATTGCAGAAGCACTACTTCCAAGCCCTCTTGCAACAGGAATATCCGATATCTGTTTAAGCTTTGCACCATAAAATGTTTTCCCTTCTCTCTCACAGAGATATTTAACCACTTTTATATAGAGATTGTTTTCCGGATTTTCCAAGAATTCAGATTTAGGGTAGGTTTCTATAAATACTCCCTCTGCTTCCTCTACAATAAACTCGTTGTAAAGGGTTAGGGCAAGTCCAAATGTATCAAACCCCGCTCCCAGATTGGCCGTTGTAGCTGGAACTCTTACTTTAACTACTTTCTTACTCATTTATCCTACCTTCAAGTATATCTACGTACTCTTTAATTCCTCTTTGAATACTGTACTTAGGGACAAAACCTAACTCTTCCTTTATCTTCGTCATATCTGCCTGTGTAAACTCCTGGTAAAAATCATAAGGACAGTCAAAGTATTCCGGTTCATAGTTAGTTCCCAATGCTTGATTTAAAAGCTGTATCACCTCGTTAAAAGATGTTGCCTGACCACTGCCCACATTGTAAACTGTACTCTTTGGTGCTTTTGAAGCTATTATAGTTGCCTCTACAGCATCTTTAACGTAAACAAAATCTCTCTTCTGCTGCCCCCATTTAAATATTCTCGGTCTCTGTCCATTTTTCATCTGTAGATAAAGCTGGTATATCATACTTGCAAACTTTCCTTTATGGGCTTCCCTTGGTCCGTAGACATTGAAGTATCTAACTCCAACAACCTTTATTCCTGACTTTTCTGAGAATTCCATAGCTATATTATCCATTATATACTTTGAAAATGCATACACATTCTCCGGAGATTTTTCTCTGTCCTCCTTTAAGGGAACAGAATCTTTCACATTTCCATAAACGGAAGCAGAAGATGCATAAACTACCG
>JBBFMH010000161.1:0-1769 GCA_037478615.1 Hydrogenothermaceae bacterium | reverse complement strand
GAAGCTTCTCCAATAGGAGAGGTTTTGTTGGAAGAGTCTGTTATAGGTTGGAAAGAGTTTGAGATGGAAGTTATGAGAGATGGAAATGATAACTGTGTTATCATCTGTTCCATAGAAAACTTAGACCCAATGGGGGTACATACTGGAGACAGTATAACTATAGCTCCTGCTATGACTCTTTCTGATAGGGAATATCAGATACTCAGAGATTACTCAATAGCGGTTATAAGGGAGATAGGAGTGGAAACCGGAGGGTCAAATGTCCAGTTTTCACAGAATCCAAAAACGGGAGAGTTTTACGTAATAGAGATGAATCCGAGGGTTTCCCGTTCTTCTGCTTTGGCTTCTAAGGCAACAGGTTTTCCTATAGCCAAGATAGCCGCGAAACTTGCGGTAGGTTATACCCTTGATGAGCTTTCAAACGATATAACCAAAAAAACTCCGGCTTCTTTTGAGCCTACAATAGACTACGTGGTTGTTAAAATACCTAGGTTTGACTTTGCTAAATTTCCGGAAGCTGACCCTACACTTACTACAATGATGAAATCTGTTGGAGAAGTAATGGCTATAGGTAGGACATTTAAAGAGTCCTTACAGAAAGCTTTGAGAAGCTTGGAACTTGGAAGATACGGATTTTATATAGGACTTGAAAATGTAGATGATACAACATTGAGAGAGAAGATAATAAAACCTAATCCTGATAGATTGTGGTATATAGCTGAAGGGTTTAGAAGGGGATATTCGGTGGAAGATATAAACAGAATGTCCCATATAGATGTGTGGTTTTTAAGTCAGATAAAAGAGATAATAGATTATGAAAAGTATTTAGCTTCAAAAGATATAAACTCATTGACAGATGAAGACCTTGAGAAGGCAAAACAGTGGGGATTTTCCGACAGAGAGCTTGCGAGAATACTTAAAACTACAGAGGAAGAGATAAGAAAGAGAAGAATCCCAGTAAGTTATAAAGTGGTGGATACATGTGGTGCGGAGTTTGAAGCATTTACACCTTACTACTACTCTTCTTATGAAAGTCTTATGGGTGTGGTTAAGGAAGACGGCTTTGTGGAGCTGTACAGGGAAAGTGAGTAAAATAAGAAGGAGTAGATGAGATGGAGTATAACTTCAAGGATATAGAGGAACAACTAATAAGAGAGTGGGAAAAGGAAGGCATCTTTAAAACCAAAGAGGAAGGAGATAAATACTATGTCCTTGAGATGTTTCCTTATCCTTCCGGAAAGATACATATGGGACATGTGAGAAATTATGCGATTGGTGATGTGATAAATAGGTATCTTAGAATGACGGGAAAAAGTAGTCTTCACCCTATGGGATGGGATGCTTTTGGTATGCCGGCAGAAAACGCAGCTATAAAGAGCGGGGTTCATCCGGCAAAATGGACCTACGAAAATATAGATTATATGAGATCCCAACTTAAAAGACTTGGTTTTTCATACGACTGGGATAGAGAAGTTACAACCTGTAATCCGGACTACTATAAGTGGAATCAGTGGATATTTTTAAAGATGTTTGAAAAAGGTATAGCATACAGACAGACAGCCACAGTTAACTGGTGTCCCCATGACCAAACAGTCCTTGCCAATGAGCAGGTTATAGAGGGAAGATGTTGGAGATGTTCTACACCTGTGGAGCAGAAAGAGATTCCTTCTTGGTATCTTAAGATAACTGCATATGCAGAAGAGTTGTTAAGAGACCTTGAAAAACTGAAAGGGAAGTGGCCTGCCCAAGTTATAGCTATGCAGGAGAAT
>JBBFMH010000160.1:1168-1830 GCA_037478615.1 Hydrogenothermaceae bacterium | reverse complement strand
TACGAAAATAGATGAGGTTTAGATGATAGGAATCATAGGTGGAAGTGGTTTATATAACATAGAAGGTATTAAAGTTTTAGAAGAGGTTAAGGTTGAAACACCTTTTGGAGAACCTTCTGACAGTTATATCGTTGCTGAATATAAAGATAAAAAAGTCATTTTTCTACCAAGACATGGAAGAGGTCATAAATTTCCACCTCACCTTATAAATTTTAGAGCTAATATATGGGGATTTAGAAAGTTAGGGGTAAATAGGATACTGTCTGTATCAGCCGTTGGTGGTATAAACCCCAATTTTAATCCCGGAGATTTTGTTATATCAGACAACTTCGTAGATTTTACAAAGTCAAGGATTCAGACTTTTTACGAAGGTATATACTCAAAGGATAGCGATACAAACTATCAGGATGAGGTTGAAGAGTATCTAAACACAAAAAGAGTGGTTCATATTGATGTTACTGAGCCTTTCTGTCCGATAATGAGAGAAAGTTTAATTAAAGCTTGTAGAGAAAATGGATCAAAATTCCATGAAAAAGGAGTATATGTTGCAACAGAAGGTCCAAGATTAGAGACAAAAGCAGAGATAAAGATGTTCTCAAACATGGGATTTGATATTGTAGGAATGACTCTTGTTCCGGAAGTTGTTTTACCAAGAGAGTTAA
>JBBFMH010000160.1:0-1158 GCA_037478615.1 Hydrogenothermaceae bacterium | reverse complement strand
AAGTATAGTTACAAATCTTGCAGCCGGTATATCGGAAAACAGATTAACTTCTGATGAAGTTGTTGAGATGATGCATAAAAAGAATGAAGAGATAAAACAGGTTATACTTAAATTCTTAGATATTCTACCTGATAACTTTAACTGTCAATGTGAAGAGGTCTTAAAAGGGGCGGCTATTTAGCCACCTCTCTTAAACAGACTTCCAACTGTAAAAGCTTTTACTATTTCTGAAGCCATTTTAGCATCAACATCATTACTGTTTAAAAATCTCTCTAAATCTGTGTAATGGATCTCTCTGTCTGCTATTCTCTGTAAAATCCAAGATAAATCCGGAGACTCTACCTTTGAAGATATCTCCTGAAACTCTTTTTTTGCTGTTATCTCCTCTTCTTTCACTGCTTTTATTATATCCTGGGGATTTTCCATAGGTTTTGCTTTCGGAAGATTTACATCAATGCTGAAGCCTTTTTCAGATATCTCCTCTGCTATCCATCCAAAATGCTTCATCTGGTCTATTGCTTTCTGCTCTACCTCGTCACTGAGTATAGGGTTTTTATGGCGAAGCATGAATGATTGAAAGAGATGTTCAAGTATCTTCTGATACTGTTTCTGTAAAACTGTGTTTAAAAGTTGAACCACTTTTGCCATGTTTTCATCTATCTCTGATGAGCCATTTTTAACTATATTTTTAACATTTTCTTTCATCTTTTTAAAAATTACACTGTGTGCTGTTTCATCTTCAATTGCTCTCGTTAATATTTTCTTAGCGGACTCTTCAGTTATTTCATCTCTCTGTCTTTTATACTCTTGAATAGCCATAAGCTCTGCATCTATATCAAGTTGAATAAGATCCTCATAAGTTGGAGCATTTAGGAAAACTGCCGCCCTGTCAAATATTGCCGGTTTTCCTCCCAGTTCTACAACCTTATGGGCAAACATCCTAAGATGTTTCATTTCTTCTCTTGCTATCTCTTCAAGTTCATTTTCCGTTTCAGCATCACCTATGGTGTAAGCGTGGAAAAGATACTGAATTATAGCTGAATGTTCAAGAGTTATATTATAATTAAAGTACTGTATTATCTTTTCTCTCTCTAAATCTCTCATCTTAATCCTCCTGAAACCTCATTGTAATTTAAAATATCCATCTCATCACCTTTC
>JBBFMH010000159.1:0-2019 GCA_037478615.1 Hydrogenothermaceae bacterium | reverse complement strand
CCTGGTTTAGCAGAATCAGCCATATAACCTTCACCGTTATACTCAACATACATATCAGATATCCTTGACGAATCTACTGAGTTATCTTGCATTATATCTGTAGGTTTAACTATTCCGGATATAAGAAGCACTTGATTATCATCATTAACTCTTACAACTTTCTTACCTACTATAAAGAGATTACCGTTAGGATAAACCTTCGTAACCCTTGCAGATATTGTGGCAATAAGTCTTGCATTTCTGTTTGTTGTAGCACTTCCTTTGTAGGAATCACTATTGTTCTCTGTTATCCCTAAAACAGGATTTTTATTAATCAGAGGTTTACCCAAAAGGGTCGGACTTGGAGCCGATAGATTCATCTGGGACTGTTCTTGTGTTTGTGTGTTAGCACTTCCCTGTCCAGAGAGATTTTCCACTACCCTGATAGTTATAACATCTCCAACCGTATATGCCTTTGCATCTGAGAAAAAGTTGTTGTAATGTCCTGTATATAGAGATCCGGCTGATGCAGGTTTAATATCACTTTCCACTGCAGGAGGGGCAGGATTAAACTCCTTTCCGTAATCTACTCTCTGTGGAGCACATGACACAAGTACAAAAACAAGGAGTATAAATAACTTCTTCATAGCTGTTCCTCTACTAAAACTTCATTTTCGGATATAACTCTTCCTCTTAAAATCTTTCCCGTAGACATATTCTTCACCTCTATAATATCTCCGACTTTTCCACTTTGTACTGCCACACCCATAATCTTTATTCTTAAATTCTTTGATATATATACAATATCAACTTTTCTATTTTTCTCTACAACAGGTCTTACACCCTCCTTTATCCTAAATGTAACCGGAAAAGATGCGATAAGTTGGTCATCCTTATAAAAACTACAATCTAAATACAGATACAAACTGCTACTACCCTTAGATTTACACTCAACCTTACTAAACTCTTTTCCTTCCAAAGTTTTAATATAACTCTTAGCTATAGGAACTAAAGAAACAATCTCATACTGACTAAAATTCTCTTTAACATAATCATTTAACATCTTATCTAACTTTGAATTCAGATCCTCATTACCAAAAGCACCAGATACCAAAAAAAACAGTAAAACTAAATATACCATTAAGATTTTAATGTTGAAACTGTTCTCAACATCTCATCTGCAGTAATTATCCCCTTAGAGTTAACTTCGTAAGCTCTCTGTGCCACTATAAGATTCACCATCTCCTCAACTATATTGACGTTGGAAGCTTCTAAAAACCCTTGAGATAGTTTACCAAAACCATCTGTATTTGGATCCCCTTCAATAGGCTCTCCGGAAGCTTCCGTGAATTTAAATAGATTTTCACCTATAGCCCTTAAACCTGCAGGGTTCATAAATCTGTAAAGTTTTATATTCCCTACCTCTTCAGTTGTCTGCTGTCCTCCAGAGTTTCTAACTACTACCACTTTTCCGTTAGGACTTATCGCTATATTTACAACTGTCTCCGGAGCAGATATCTGTATGTTAGGACTTAATCTGTAGCCTTCTGTTGTAACTATGTACCCTTCATTATCTATTTTGAAATTCCCAGCTCTTGTAAAAGATTCACTGCCATCAGGCATCTCTATCTTAAAAAATCCTTCTCCCTGAATAGCAACATCCAGAGGATTATCGGTTTTCATAAGGCTACCCTGTGAAAAGATTTTTGCAACATCTGCAAGTTTAACACCAAGTCCTATCTGAATACCAGCAGGAACCCTATTTTGTGTTGAACTTAAAACTCCCGGATCCCTTACATCCTGATATATAAGGTCCTCAAAGTTTGCTCTACTTCTTTTAAAACCTACTGTGTTGACGTTTGCAATGTTGTGAGATATCACATCAAGGTTTGTCTGCTGAGCAGTCATTCCGGAAGCTGAAGTCCAAAGTGCTCTTAACATATCTCTTACCCCCTAAAGTTTTTTAAGCTCTACCTATATCGTTAACTTTCCCTTCTAACATATCAAGAGCTTTTGCAAGATTCATATATATATCAAACC
>JBBFMH010000158.1:0-2043 GCA_037478615.1 Hydrogenothermaceae bacterium | reverse complement strand
AGAGCGGTCGGGAAAGTAGGTCGATGCCGGGGGCTATTATTTATCTATACCGTATCTCTTCATTTTCCTCCACAGTGTCACCCTATCTATTCCCAAAATCTTAGCTGTAAGTGTTTTATTGCCGTTTGCTCTACTTAACGCTTCTAAAATTCTATCTTTTTCTGAAGATAATAACTCTTTTTTTTCTAACTTTTTCTCTCTAAAGTTTATAACTTCTTGTGGTAGATCTTCTACCTGTATATACCCATTTTTGACAATATAACTGCTCTTTCTATCATATTTTCTAACTATCTTATGTTTTCTTTCTTTCAAAGAAGGAACTCTTATAGATATAACTTTTAATCTATAGTGGTTGCATATCTGTTACAAAGGATGTTACAGGTTGTTGTGAGATATAATATCTAAGATTATTTCATAGAAGGAGATTTAATGTGTTTGGGTTCCCTTTCATAAAACCGGAAGAAAAGAAAGCTTATAAGATATATTTTGATGACCCTTTTAAAAATCCCGTATATGTGGAGAATGATGACCAGTTTAAGGAAGTTATTAATCAGCTGATATTTAAAGGAAAAGCTGATACTGCCAGAGAACTTTCACAACAGTGGATAAATCTTAAAAAGAGTTATTTTAAGATAAACTATAAAGGGAAATTTCTTAATTTAGGTCAAAAGACAGCTATAATGGGAGTTATAAATGTCACTCCAGACTCGTTTTCAAACGGCAATCAAGACTACAAAAATATAGACAAAATTTTGGAAAAAGTTTCATATATGTTAGAAAAAGGAGCTGATATTATAGATGTAGGGGGAGAATCAACAAGACCTGGTGCCGAGCCGGTTTCTTTAGAAGAAGAGTTAGATAGGGTTGTACCTGTTATAGAAGCTATACGTAAAGAACTTGGAGACAGATTCTTAATATCCATAGATACCTATAAATCAAAGGTGGCGGAAGAAGCCTTAAAGGTGGGAGCAGATATAGTAAATGATATAAGCGGTCTAACTTTTGATGATAACATGGCAGATGTGGTTGCAAAATTTGACTGTCCTATTATACTAAATCATATTCGGGGAAAACCGAGAGATATGCAGAAAGGAGAAATATATTACGATGACGTAGTTTTAGATATTATTAAATTTTTAAGAGAGAGAATAAACTATGGTATATCAAAAGGAATAAGACCTGATAGATTCATTATAGACCCTGGGATAGGCTTTGGGAAACTTCCGGAGCATAATGTAGAGATAATAAAGAGATTGGATGAGTTTAAAATATTAGGATACCCTATCCTGATAGGAATATCCCGTAAATCTTTTTTAAATGTAATACTAAAAAATTTACTCACAAAAACAGATATACCTCCTAAGGAAAGATTATTTGCAACCCTTGGAGCAACAGCGTATGCAGTTTTAAACGGAGCCCACATAGTTAGAGTTCATGATGTAAAGGAAACTGCCGAATTTATTACTATACTTGATGTTATCCGAGGATATAGAGTTGTTTGAGATAAAAGAAGCGATTTTTTTTCTAAAAAATATAGCTGTTACTGATATATTAGATATCATAATCGTATCAATAATTATCTACTATTTACTCAAATTCCTTGCTGGAACAAGAGGATGGCAGATATTAATAGGAATTATCTTACTTTTCTCTTTCTGGATGGTAGCTAAATTTCTCCATCTTCAAACAGTAGAGTGGATTTTTGACAATTTATGGGGAGTTTTCATATTCCTTATGATAGTTATATTTCAGCCAGAGCTTAGAAAAGGTCTTGCTAAAATCGGAGAAAAGGGAGTTTTTAAATATTTAGGTATATCAAGTAAAAAACTTATAGATGATGTTATAAGGGCTTCTCTATTTATGGCTGAAAGGAAGATAGGAGCTTTAATAGTGTTTGAGAGGAATGTTGACCTTACCAATTATATTGAGGGACAGGTTAATATAGATGGGGAAGTATCTGTGGAGCTACTTATATCAATATTTACACCACAAACACCTCTCCACGATGGAGCCGTTATAATAAGAAATAGGAAAATCGCATAT
>JBBFMH010000157.1:0-2067 GCA_037478615.1 Hydrogenothermaceae bacterium | reverse complement strand
AGCAAAAACTGTTTTTTTAATTGAAGTTAAATCTACACCAAAGATTGAGTACATAAATGAATTTAAGGATAAAAAAGTAGAGAGATTTAAAACTCTCTTTACAGAGTATAGAGATTATAAGTTAGTCTTAATATTTGCATCTCTGAGATTAGAAGATGACATAGTCAACTATCTTACAAAAAATGGTATATACGCAATGGCTTACAGAGAATGGGAGTATATGGATATTTTAAATTTTGATAAACTAAATAAGGAGGTAGTTTAGTTGTTTGACCTACAGAAATTTTTAGAGAATGACAAACTTGTAATTGGTGGAAAAGAGTTCACATCAAGGCTTATAGTTGGTTCCGGAAAGTATAAAGATTTTCAGCAGACAAAGGAAGCAACAGAAGCTTCCGGAGCACAGATGATAACAGTTGCAGTCAGAAGAGTAAATATTACAGACCCTACGAAAGATAACCTTTTAAACTACATTGACACCTCAAAGATAATGATACTTCCAAACACAGCTGGGTGTTATACGGCAGAGGAAGCAGTTTTAACGGCAAGACTTGCAGCAGAGGCATTAGGACACAAGTTTGTCAAACTTGAAGTTATAGGAGACCAAAAAACATTATACCCGGACATGATAGAAACATTAAAAGCAGCTGAGATACTCGTAAAAGATGGATTTACAGTTTTACCTTACATAACAGATGATCCAATAATGGCAAAGAGATTTGAAGATATAGGTTGTGCAGCAGTTATGCCACTGGCAGCTCCAATTGGCTCTGGACTTGGACTACAAAATCCTTATAACATAATATTTATAAAGGAAGCTGTTAAAGTCCCTGTTATAGTAGATGCTGGAATAGGGACAGCTTCAGATGCTGCTATTGTTATGGAGTTAGGAGTTGATGGAGTATTGATGAACACAGCAATAGCTCAGGCACAAGATCCAATAAAGATGGCTGTAGCTATGAAACATGCTGTTATATCTGGAAGACTTGCATACTTAGCTGGAAGAATACCTAAAAAGATGTATGCTTCAGCCTCATCTCCTATGGAAGGTATAATCGGTAGATAAAAAATGTTATCCTTTAAAGGATACTCAAAGGAAGATTATATTCAGATGTTAGGTCAGACAGTAGATAGGGTTTTGGGAGGGGAATGTTTAATCATCTTTTTTGGTTCTATCACTGATGATAGATTTAGTAGAACATCTGATATAGATATTGCAGTTATGTGTAATAATGAAATTTCAGCTGTAAAAATGTTGGAGTTGGAAGAGGAGATAGAAAAACTTCCTATACTCAAAGAAGTGGATATAGTAGATATCAGGAAAGTTAAAAATCCGGAATTTCTAAAAAATATATCAAGAGGGCTAATTTGGAAAAGTTCAACAGAAGTTATGAAAGATTTTCAAAAGCTCTTAAGAAATTTAAAGAAGTAGTAGACACTCCTTTGTTAAGTGAAATTTTTAGCGATGAGTTTATTGTAGAGATAACTACAAAGAGGTTTGAATACACATACGAAGCCATGTGGAAAGCAGTTAAGGAGTTTTTAAGAAATAGAGGCTTAGAGTGTAACTCTCCAAAATCTTGTTTTAAAGAGCTTCTTAAGGAAGGTGTAATAGACCAGGAAGTTGAAAAAACACTTTCTGAGATGGTGTTACTGAGAAACTACCTCGTCCATGTTTACGATGAATCTCAAGCTAAGGAGATATATAACCGGATAAAAGAGTTAGATATTCTAAAAACTTTTGAGGTAGTCTATAGAGGTTTAAGAAGTTGAAAACTGCGATAGTTATTCCGGCTCGTAGAGGCTCTACAAGGCTTAAAGATAAACTACTTCTAAAAGTAAAAGATAAACCTATTATTGCCTATACAGTAGAAAATTGTCTTAAAGTCAAAGGTATAGACAGAGTTATAGTTGCATGTGATGATGAAGAGTTTAAAAAAGTTTTAAAAGATTATCCAGTAGATATTATACTCACACCAACAGAACTTCAAAGTGGAAGTGATAGAGTAGCCTTTGCCGTTAAAAATCTTGATTTTGACTTTGTTGTCAATGTCCAAGCAGATGAAC
>JBBFMH010000156.1:0-2068 GCA_037478615.1 Hydrogenothermaceae bacterium | reverse complement strand
CTTTCAGCTTTGTTTAGTAAATATGGCATAAAAAAAGTGGAGATAAGAGGAGAGGTTTTAATAAAGAAGGAGATTTTTAAACGGTTAAATGAAGATAGAATAAAAGAAGGATTTACTCCTTTTGCAAATCCAAGGAATATGGCAGCAGGTTCAATAAGATTACAAGACCCTAAAGAGGTTGCAAAGAGAAATCTTGAAGCCTTTGTATATCAGATAACTTATGCAGAGGATGAAAAAGGTGAGAATATACTCGGAAAACTCCTTTTGAAACATTCCGAAAATGTAGAGATGCTTCACTTACTTGGATTTAAAACTCCTTTTGAAGTTATGAAAGTGTGTAAAGGAATTGACGAGGTCATTGATTACTGTAATTACTGGCAAGAAAAAAGGGATAGTTATCCTTATGAGATAGACGGGATGGTAATAAAGGTGAATGATATTCCACTGTATGAAAAACTTGGCTTTACTTCTCACCATCCAAGATGGGCTATAGCTTATAAATTTAAGGCAAGACAGGCAACTACAAAAATTTTAAATGTGGTCTTTCAAGTTGGAAGAACAGGAGCGATAACACCGGTAGCAAAGTTAGAACCAGTAGAAATAGGTGGTGTGATTGTTTCATCAGTATCACTTATAAATGAAGACTTCATAAGAGAGAAAGATATAAGAGTAGGAGACACTGTCCTTGTAGAAAGAGCGGGAGATGTAATTCCGTATGTAGTTATGTCAATAAAAGAGGCAAGAACAGGAAACGAAAAACCCATTGAGTTTCCAAAAACCTGCCCTTCCTGTGGATATCCTGTAAAGAGACCTTTGGGAGAGGCAGTTTATAGATGTTTTAATATAGACTGTCCGGCTCAGGTGGTTGAGAGAGTTATTCACTTTGCATCGAAAGATGCTATGGATATAAGAGGGTTTTCTGAAGCTACTGTAAAAAAATTTTATAAACTAAATCTTCTTAAATCAATTCCAGATATATACAGGTTAAACTTTAACCTAATAAAACAATTACCTGGTTTTGGAGAAAAATCAGTAAATAATCTAAAACAGGCTATAGAAGAATCAAAAGACAGACCTATATACAGACTGATTTATGGACTTGGAATAAGGTATGTGGGAGAGGCAACAGCTAAAACATTAGCATCTACCATAAGATGTGTTGAAGATTTACAGAATTTTTCAAAGGAAGATTTAATGAAACTTGAAGACATCGGAGAGAAAGTAGCAGATGAGATTTATAACTTCTTCCATACAGAGAAAAATATAAAAATAATTCAAGAACTGAAAGAACTTGGGGTAAAAACCTGTGAAGAGAGAGAAGAGGAAAAAGAAGGAAAACTTAAAGGTCTGATGTTCGTATTTACGGGAACGTTAAACTGTTGCTCAAGAGAAAAAGCAAAAGAGATAGTGGAAAATCTCGGTGGAGAAGTTAGTGATTCAGTAAGCAAGAAAGTTAATTACCTTGTTGTAGGTAAAGAACCAGGCTCAAAACTCCAAAAAGCTCAAAAAATACCTACAATAAAGGTAATATCAGAAGAACAGTTTTTGGAGTTGATAAAATGATAGATGAGTCTCTGGCAAGAGAAAAACTGAAAAATCTAGGATACAGGGGAATATATAAATGGTGTGATCCACCAGGAACATACTATGATTGGCATTTTCACAATGAAGATGAGGTTAGATATATTTTATCCGGAGAGATAACTATAGGAACAGAAGAAAAAACTTACCATCTCAAAGAGGGAGATATTTTAGAAGTAAAAGCCAAGACAAAACACTGGGCAAAGACAGAAAAAGGAGTATGCTATTTATGTGGAAGTAAGTAAGTTAGGAGATCTCACTGTGAAAAAACCTGGGTATTCAGTTAATAAGTAGATAACAAATTCCATCTAACAAAAACCAAAGCTAAAGCTCTATATAAGGCTCTAATAGATTTATATTCTTTCTGAACTACAATATACGCACTTCAATTATTTGTTTTACATCAATCAACTCTTAAACTAAATATCCACATTTGTATAAGTTTCAATACACAGTGAACACCTACCCCTTTAAAATAATTTCAACA
>JBBFMH010000155.1:0-2125 GCA_037478615.1 Hydrogenothermaceae bacterium | reverse complement strand
GAGTATGAGATATATCTTAAAAAATTAAGGGAGAAGGCAGTTATACAGAGACTATGAATAGATCTGAGATAGGAAGGTTAAAAGAAGATATGGCAGTAGAGTTTTTGAGAGAAAAGGGATATCTTATAATTGAAAGGAATTTTAGAAAGAGATTTGGAGAGATTGATATAGTGGCTAAAGATGGGAACTGTTTGGTTTTTGTAGAAGTGAGAAGTAGAAGTTATGACACTTTTGGGAAGGCTTTGGAAAGTATAGGTGTAAAAAAAAGAGTAAAGTTGTCAAAGATAGGGAATTACTATATCAGCCAATTAAACCAACATTTTGATGAAGTAAGATTTGATGTTGTATCTATAACAGGAGATGAGATTGAACATATCAAAAACGCCTTTGAGGTAGAAATTTAAAAGATGGAAGAAAATCTAAAGCCAACTATATCTTGCTCCTGTGGACCTTTATCTTTATCAGAGGAAAAGAATGCTGAATGTTATCAGTGTGGAATTCCGATAACAGGAAGACCACTTAAATTTGAAGTTAACGGAAAAATGGAAGATTTCTGCTGTTTCGGCTGTTATCTTATAAACAGAACCACAGGATTAAGGGGAGAAGAGGGAACAGCTCTCGCTTTCTTGGGAAAGTTTGGATTTGGATATTTCTTATCTATGCTTGTTATGATGCTAAGTATGTATATATATGGGTCCCACTTTGTAGACCCTAACGATCCTGAGATGAGGTTGTTCGTTGGGTTTATCAAATGGATAATCCTCGTATTTTCAACTATAGTTATGGTTGTTTTAGGTATTCCTATACTTAAAAACTCTTTCTCAAAAGAGAATATACTCAACTTCAATACAGACACATTAATAGCCATCGGTGCTTTCTCTGCTTACTTTCTGTCTGTTTATTCTGTCTTTACAGGAAAAAATGCCATCTACTTTGAAACAGCCACTATGATTTTAGTTTTAGTGACTTTTGGAAGATATCTTGAAACATCTTCAAGGGTAAAAGCTTCAAACTTTATGAAGAAGTTAATGGATTTAACTGTAAAAAAAGCAACAGTTTTGACGGAAGGTGGAGAGAAGGAAGTCCCAGTTGAGGATATTAAAGTAGGGGATATTATCAGAATATTACCGGGAGAGAAGATACCGGCTGATGGGGTTGTGATAGGTGGAGTTGGGCATATAGATGAATCTATGTTGACCGGAGAATCAAAACCGGTTTTGAAGAAAGATGGTGATGTTGTTTACGCTGGGACAACATCTATAGATGGAAGTTTTAAGATAAAGGTTGATAAACCTCAATCTCAATGGACGTTAAATAGATTTATAGAGCTTATGAAACAGATAAGGAACACAAAGGCTCCTATAAATAGATTGGCTGATAGAATAGCTTTTTACTTTTTACCGATCGTTTTCTTTTTAGCAATCTCCTCTTTTATATATTGGTTCTATCTGTCTGGATTTGAGAAGGCTTTAATAGTAAGTTTATCTGTTTTGTTAATATCTTGTCCCTGTGCATTCAGTATAGGAGCACCACTTGCCCTTTGGATAGGTTTAGGTCAAGCTATGAAAGATGGTATCATCATAAAAAGTGCGGAAGTTTTAGAGAAGTTATCATCGGTTAAGACTGTGTTTTTAGATAAAACAGGGACGATAACAGAGAAAGTTATGGAAGTTTCTGTTTTCGATGGATCTGAGGAAGTAAAAAGTATTATATACTCTCTGGAAAAACATTCACAACATCCTATAGCAAAAAGTTTTATTCTGTGGTGTTATGGATGTGAGGAAAGAGAAGTTAAAAACTTTAAAGTTCATTTTGGTCTTGGAGTAAGTGGAGAGGTAGATGGCAGAATTTATTATCTTGGAAGTGAAGATTTTATGAAAACCTTGGGAGCATCTACAAATAAATTTGAAGGTTTAAAACAGAAAGCTGTTGAAAATGGAGAGGTTGTTATCTTTCTATCTGATGGTAGAGATGTCATAGGGTTTGTTTCTTTTAAGCAGAAGATAAGAAAAGAGGCTTACTTAGCTGTTGAGGCTCTTAAAAGATTAAAGATAGATATCAAAGTCTTAACCGGAGATACGGAGTATTTTGCAAAGACTATTAGAAAAGAACTTGGTATTGATGT
>JBBFMH010000154.1:0-2228 GCA_037478615.1 Hydrogenothermaceae bacterium | reverse complement strand
TGACCGTTTGAGTCTTTGAGATAAAAGTTTGGAATAGTATTTGAAAATACCATCTTGTAATCTCCAGAGTTATCAAGATGAATATATGTAGAATTATTTACCATAGAAAATCCTACTACCCCTTTACTTTTGAAAATATCCGGATATATATCTATACTATCTAATCTAACTGTCTTTAGACTACCTTCAGATCTCATTAATACAGTATCATCCCTTATATCTTCAGCTATAACCATATTTCTAAACTCTAAGACCCTTTGAGCATACTCTGATAAAAACATTGGATTTGTATCCTGTTTCATAGCGTAGTCGTATACTTCCTTTAATGCCTTTAAAGAAGCAACTTTCTGTCCACTGTAAAAATGATAATATATGGATATAGGTTTCAATCTTACAGGTTTTTCAGTAAATTCAAAAGTATCTATTACCCTTATATACCCATAGAAATCTTTCCATAGGTCCGTATAGATATTTTCATTTTGAACTGGAGAATAAACTTGAAAGTAACCATTCCTATCAAGTCCCATAGGAGATATAAAGCTGTAAAAAGGTTCTTTTCCATTTATCCATGTATATCCCCCATTTACATTATAAACACCAGCCCGATATGTGAGTTTCAAAGCATTTTCAGAAGGAGCACAATCTCCTGTCCATAGAAAAACTTTTACACTTTTATCTTTTGGTAGAAGATTTTTATTTATATAATCAATAGAGCCGATAATTTCTCTCTTAAGGTCAAAAGTATAACCTTTTATATTTAAGCTGTAATTTTCATTTTTTTCATCCTTTGAAATGGATTTTTCGAGGAGTTGCCATTTAAAAGGGTGTGAAAATGAATGACTTGCAGGTTCTACATTTTCAAGCTGAAATATGGATTTTGCCACTGACTCTAAAAAAGTGGATTTTTCAGGATATAACCCGTAAGGTGCTATCTCTCCTTCTATAATAGAAACTGTATGAGGTATTTTATACTTCTTTAATATCTCATCTCTTATAATTTCTCCAGTATTTTTAGATGGATTAAAATCTGCAACTCCAAAAAATGCATCACCATCTATATGGGCTGTTAGTATTCTTCTACCGTTTTCCGTTGTTATATCTGGGATAGGAAATTTTGGATCAAAAACTTTTCTGAAAACTTCTAAGGGGTTTATTACAAACAAACTGTCTTCACCTGATGTTGACAGAAAAGCACCTTCTAATCCATATCCTCCCCAATCTGTTATTGCAAAAGGAACAAATGTTTTATTTTGTTCATTTATAAACTCTATGGAGTATTTAACATTTTCCACCTTTAACAGTGGTATCTCTTCAAATCTTGGCTCAGTTTCGAAAAAATTAAAGTCGGATTTAACCAATTTATATTTATCAAATAATCCTAAATCTCCCTCTTTTGTAATACCAAACTCTTTTAAAAATTTGTCACCTGTAAATGGAATCCTATCAACGAAAAATATCTTTATACCTTCCCTTTTTTTATCTATCAACCATCTACTAAAATCAGAGGATCCATCTTCTGAAACATTTATAACAATACCGGCATATTCATCAATCATACTATCTTTAAATCTATTTTCATCTATAACTTGTTTAGCAGATCTAACAACAGGAACATACCCATAATACTCAACCCATGGCTGGATAAGTCTATGGATATCAGAGTATATGGGATCTTTAAAAACTTTATCGTCATAAATTAACAGTACTTTTCTTGGAATAAGTTGATATAAACTAACCCCTAAACTATTTAAAAATCTATCTGTAACATACGGTATAAAGCTTCTTTGATATATCATCTTTGCAACTTCTCTCTGTAGCTTTCTATTTTTTGGGTCAACATAGTCTATGACGATAACTTCTACTCCCAGTGATTTCACATAGTTAAGTTTATCAAGAAGCCATCTTGTATCTTCTTCTCTCATCTTTTTATACTTTATCTCTTTACCAATTTCTACCCCGTAAAATAGACTTTCTGCAACAAGTCCATCAACTTTATCCTTTATTCTGTCTATAATCTCAAAAGGTCTATTTACAAGGATAACTTTATCTGGATATCTCTGTCTTAATGTATTTACGAGCTTAACTAAACCTTCTTCGTATCTCTTTTTTTCAAATTCATCTTTTAAAACCATCTGATAACTATCCATTGTATCAAGGAAAAATCCATCAAAATTTTTATGTTTTTCAAATACTTCATTGATTAAAAAGTTAATGTAATCATCTCTCCT
>JBBFMH010000153.1:0-2231 GCA_037478615.1 Hydrogenothermaceae bacterium | reverse complement strand
GGCAGAAAAAAAAGGGTCAGTATTAAACAAAATCTTCCTTGTAATCCTTGGAGGGTCTTTCATAGGTGCAGTACTTGTAGGAATCTTGGTATTTCTTCTTTTTTCCTCCGATCCTGATATAATTAAAAAATCTCTGATGGCAATAATAATATCTCAGATAATGTTTTTGGTACCTGTTTTCGGTATAAGAGCGTTAGTAGAGAAAGTTGTTATAAGTAAGTTAAGAGAAGTTTCAAAAGGTATGAATGAAGTCAGTATGGGGAAACTTGATTACGAGATTAAAGTAGAGAAAACTGGAGATGAGCTTGAAGAACTTGCTGACTCATTTGAGAGGATGAGAATAAGTATGAAAACAATAATGGAAAAGCTTGAGAAAGGGGAACTTTAAGGGGATGCAGATATGGAATTACCTGAAGAAGTTCTTAATCTTATAAATAAGGCTTACAGAGATGGCAATTTATACTATATAGGTATCTTTATAAAGGATACGGATGTTGTTTCAAGAACTTCTTCAAAATCAGAAAAGCTTCCTATATCTTTCGGTAGACTTATTGAAAGATCCATTGAGTTAAATGAGATATTACCAAATTTCAGAGAAGAATTCCTGTTTTCAGAAGGAAAAGATTACTCACTGTTTGTTTACTATGTTGATGAAGAACTATCCATAGGTATGATACATATTGGAAAACCAAATTTCTCTATGTTAAAGATAGTAGGTTCAGATTTAGCAAAAGAGATAAAAAAGTATAAAGATCAGTTAAAGGAGGTATATCTAAAAAAATTTCAAACTTTTCAAACAGAAGAAGAAACTACATCAATTAGAGAAGAAATCTTTAAACAAGATTACCACCCTGACTTTCTTATAGAGGATGTTAACGAATTAGAAAAGGCTCTGTCATTTAAACAGGAAGAGCAAAAGGAAGAGTTAATACAGCCTCCTCTTGAAGAAATACTAACAACTCAAAAAGAGATAACATCTCAGAAAGAAATAACTTCTTACGAAGCTCCACCTTTAGAAGAGATATTACTTGCAAAAACAGAGGAAATTCCTGTATCTACCAAAGAAGAAACTCTGGAAAATCCATCATTAGAAGAAATTATCTCAAATAAAGAAACATCGGAAGAAAATCTTATAAACACAGAGGAGATATTTAATAAGATAAAAAATGAGTTTGTTAGAGAGATAGGACCTTTCGGTATGTTTCTTTTCAAAAAGAAAAAAGAAGAGTATTTCAAAACAAAGAGTATTACTAAATTTGAAATCTTAAAGTTTATACAAGTTCTTGCCGAAGAGATTACTGTTGAGAAACGTAGGAATGAATTTATTGAGAATGCAAAATCTCTGCTTATAAATCTGTGAAATCGGAGGATAGATATGGCTGCTAAGTACTATGACGTTCTTGAAAATCTCGTTAGAGATGCAGGAGCAGAAGGTGCCGTTTTAGTAAGTGTTGATGGATTGGCAATAGCATCTGTTTTACCTGAAGGAGTTGATGAGGACCGTGTTGCAGCAATGGGTGCTGCTATCCTATCTTTGGGAGAAAGGGTTACAGCAGAACTTAATAAAGGACAGCTTGAGCAATTGTATATAAAAGGTTCAACGGGATATGTTATATTTACCGGTGTTAAGGACGTTGCTGTCCTTGGTGTTTTAGCACCTGCAAACGCTAAATTAGGATTACTTTTAATGGAGATACAGAGGGCCATAAAGAAATTAGAAACCGAATTGGGGTAAAGTATGGCAATAGCCGGAGATTTGAGGATATTTAACTTTGTGGATATATTCCAGATTCTGAGAAAAGATAAGAAAGATGGAATATTAGTGATAGAGAGAGATGGTAAAAATTTTGCGGTTTATTTCAAAAATGGAGATATCGTCTATATAAGGGAAGTTCAAAAGGTGTTTTATGTCTATCTTGATGTAGATTTTGAAGCGGTTTTAAGAAAAGAAAACGTATCAAAAGAAGAGATGTATAACATCTTGGTTGCAAAACTTCCTCACCTTTTAAATATAAAGGAAGGAAAATTTTCCTTTACTCCCGGCTTCATAAGATACTCACCAGATATAAATCCACAGATTCCTATAGAAAAGTTGATTATGTATCTTTCCAGACAGCTAACCCCTGAAGAGGTTGAGAGAAAGATATCTGATCTTAATCTTGTTTTTGAAAAATCTGAAAATTTTGAGGAGATAGCAAAAAAAGCGTTTCTCACCGATTATGAGAAAAAGA
>JBBFMH010000152.1:0-2239 GCA_037478615.1 Hydrogenothermaceae bacterium | reverse complement strand
ATATCGGTATAACGGAAGCAGGACCTGCCGGAAAAGGCACTGTAAAATCTGCCGTTGGAATCGGTATACTGCTCTATATGGGTATAGGAGATACTGTTAGGGTATCGTTAACTGCTCCCCCGGAGGAAGAGGTAAAAGTGGCTTACGACATACTTGCTTCTTTAGGATTGAGAAGAAGAGGTATAGAGATAATATCCTGTCCTACTTGTGGTAGGATAGAGGTTGACCTGCCCAAGGTGGTAAAGGAAGTTGAAGAGAAGTTAAAAGATGTGAAACTGCCTATAAAAGTAGCTATAATGGGATGTGTGGTAAATGCAATAGGAGAGGCAAAGGAAGCTGATATAGGACTTGCCTGTGGATATAAATCTGCAATTCTGTTTAAAGAGGGAAATCCTATCAGAAGGGTCAGTGAGGAAGAGATGATAGATGAACTTCTGAAAGAGATTAAACAGATGGAAGGTGGAGTTGGATAGGGATTTTTTGATATATATCTCTGCACTTTTTGATAACTGTGGCTATCTAACACTAAAAAGAGATAAAAGAACTGGCTCTGTGTATCCATACATAAAGATAAAAATAAAATCCACAGATATGCTGTTAAAATCAAGAGATACATTTGGAGGGTCTATCACAAAAAATGGCCTTATCCTAACCCATAGAAAAGCCAAACATTTTTTGGATATAATACTTAACTACTCATCTTTTCATAAACACAAAATTCAGGTAATAAATAAGCTGTATGAGACAAAGTTTTCTGGAAAGTTTGAAAAAGAGAGAAAAGAGAAAATATACAGGGAGTTTAAGGAGTTAGAGAGATGGAAGAAGTAAGAGAGTTTAATGTAAAAGGTATAGCAACAGATGTAACCACTTACGAATGGGAAGAAAATGATATTATAAACAAAGCTCCTATAACTGTTTATAAAGTTTCAAAGAGGAGAGGAGGATTTACTCTATATATGAGAGGCCTCACTCAAGATTATGAATGGTATTTCTCAAACGGACTTACAATAATATCTGTTATACAAAACGGAAAGGTTCTAAAGATAGAACACGAAGATGGAACATACTGGGTAGAGCTTCAATTTAACCCAGAGCTTTACGACTTTTTAAAAGAATTCATTACGGAGGAAGAAGTTGGAGAAAGCAATTGAGAAAGCACAGATACTTTTAGAGGCACTTCCTTACATATCCACTTTCAGAGGTAAAACATTCGTTATTAAGTATGGTGGAAATGCAATGGATAAAGCTGATTTGAGAGATGCTTTTGCTCAGGATATAGTTATGCTCAAATTTATCGGTATAAATCCGGTTATAGTCCACGGAGGAGGTCCACAGATAGGTAGTTATCTTAAAAAGATGGGATTAGAATCTAAATTTGTAGGTGGATTGAGGGTTACAGATAAGGAAACAATGGATATAGTTGAGATGGTTTTAGGTGGACTTGTGAATAAATCCATAGTTCAACTTATAAACAAAGTGGGAGAGGGACACGTCAGAGCGGTTGGTATAACTGGGAAAGATGCAAACTTGATAAGAGCAAAAAAGTTAGATGCAGAAGAGTATTTCAAAAGTATGGGAGAGTTCAGACCTTCTGAGCTTCTTGACCTTGGACATGTTGGAGAGGTTGTTGAGGTTAATCCGGATATAATAAACTTTTTAGATAGTGGAGGGTTTATTCCTGTTATAGCTCCGATAGGTTATGACGATGAGGGAAATGCATACAATATAAATGCTGACTTTGTGGCTTCTGCTGTAGCATCTGCTTTAAAAGCTGAAAAAGTTATATTCCTTACAGATATAGAAGGATTAAAGGATGGAGAAGGAAAAACCGTTTCTTCAATAGATGTTTCCACGATAGATAAACTTATAAGAGAAGGTGTTATTAAAGGTGGAATGATACCTAAGATAAAAGCCTGTGTGGAAGCCGTTGAAAATGGTGTTAAAAAGGCCCATATAATTGACGGAAGACTACCTCACTGTGTTTTACTTGAGATATTTACAAAAGAAGGAGTAGGAACAGAAGTGTCTATTTAAGGTGTTTTGGAGAGATATTCCTTTATGATATTTAAACTGCTACTTGTTCCTATCCTCTCTGCTCCGGAGTTTATCATATTCATAAATGTTCCCAAATCTCTTATACCTCCGGAGGCTTTAATCTTTATTTTACCTTCTGAGGCTTCTTTTAAAAGATTTATATCGTTAATGGTAGCTCCAGATGTGTTAAAACCTGTGCTTGTCT
>JBBFMH010000151.1:320-2252 GCA_037478615.1 Hydrogenothermaceae bacterium | reverse complement strand
CTATACTACAGCAAATTCAAGCCTTAAAGAGCCAACAGATATATATGGCTCAACTAAAGCAACAACAGATCCAGGATAAGAAAACTGCAATTGGCCAGATAAATGACATCCTTAAGAGTATATATAACACTGTTAATAATTTTACAGACTTGAACACTTTAAATGCAAAAGGAGTATCTGTATCAGATAGTACAGTTGTATCTGCTACTGTCACAGACCCTTTA
The DNA here is from genome assembly GCA_037478615.1 of Hydrogenothermaceae bacterium. Taxonomy (GTDB): domain Bacteria; phylum Aquificota; class Aquificia; order Aquificales; family Hydrogenothermaceae; genus JAOABC01. The sequence goes on along the minus strand of JBBFMH010000151.1, from coordinate 2,028 downwards.
AAAGCTCAAGCCGGAGTTTATGACATTCAGGTAAATCAGCTTGCCCAAAATGATGTTTATGCTTCCACAAACTCATTTTCAAGTAAAAATACTCCATTAACCGGACTGGGTAGTGGTACTTTAACCATAAACTATAAAGGTTTAAATTATGACGTAGCCTATGATTCCACATTTTCTTTTCAATCATTAGCAGATGCTATAAATAATGTTGCTCAAACTTACAATGGGGATTTTAAAGCTTCTGTAATAAATGTGGGAACATCTTCCAATCCACAGTATAAACTTGTTATATCTTCAAATAAAACAGGAGCTGAGAACTCTATAACTATCACAGATAGTAACACTAATTCTGATGGACTTACTGCTGTCCTTGGTGGATTTAACCATGTAAGGACAGCTCAGAATGCTCAGATAACTATAAACGGCATACAGGTCGAAAGCTCAACTAATACTTTTGACTCTGTTTTAGAGGGAGTATCTTTTACAGCTTTAAAAGTGGGGGGTAGTGCAACTGTAGAAATCTCTCAAGACAGAAAACCTATAAAGGATCTGCTTACCAACTTTGTTAATCAGTATAACGCTTTGGTAGATAAGCTTAACACGGAAACAGGTAAAGGTGGAAAGTTATCCGGTGAGTACGGATTAAATCAGATTAAGAACACTATATTTAGAGAAATTATGGATTTGGTCGTGTCTGATATATTTAGTTTTGATAGAACAACTGGAAAGATTTCACTAAACAGCTCTAAGGTAGATCAGCAGTTAAATAACAACTATAATGACTTCATAAACAAGTTATCTACCATTAAAAATAATCTTCGTGATTATCTACTTCAAACAACCACAACTTCTGGAACATTAGATAATATGATCAAAGCATACGATAAACAGATATCTTCCTTACAAAGTAGTATAGAACTGATGACTCAAAGGGTAAATAAAGAGATAGAGATACTTAAAAATCAGTTTATATATATGGAGAGCTTACAGGCTCAGTACAACTCCATAGGTGCAAGAATTCAACAGGTTTTTGGATTAAATAACAACAAGTAAGGAGTAGATAATGGTAAATCCATATGAATCCTATCTGAAAACTGGATTAGAAACGATGCCTCTTCCCAAGGTTATAGCCAATGGGTATGAGAGGATTGTTTTAGAGTTGAAATCAGCCATAGAATCTATAAAAACAGGTGATATAAAAAGTAAGATAAGCCACATACACAGAGCTTTGGAAATTCTAAGGGTATTGAGGTTAGGTCTTGATTTTGAGAAAGGTGGAGAAATCGCTGTAAATCTTGACAACATCTATGAATTCTTAGAAAGACATATATCTCTTGGAAATCTTAAAAACGATGAAAAAATCTTAAATGAAGCTATAGAGATTCTAAATACTGTTAAATCTGGATGGGATGAGATAGCTTGAGTTTTAATGACATCCTTCAGCAGATAGATTCGCTTATAGTGATCTTAAGTAGTGAAGAAGATGTAAGTTTTACAGATTTGGAGTTCGTGTATGATATCCTAAACAAATTTAGCTATGAAAGTTTAACAGATGCTGAAGCTACTATTTTAGTAGATAAAATATCAATAGTAAGCTCTTTAATTGAAGATAAAAAGCTACAAATTCTAAGTAAATTAGAAAATAAAAATAAAGAGATAGAGCTGCTCAAGGATATTAAGAAATATATCCAAGAGCTTATAAGCAAAT
>JBBFMH010000151.1:0-310 GCA_037478615.1 Hydrogenothermaceae bacterium | reverse complement strand
TTTTATAGCGTTAATTGTTATAACTTAAATTTCATTTTTCGGACTGTTTTTCTTCTAAGATATTCTTTAAAGCTAATGTCAGTTTAGGGTCATCTTTTGCTTTTTCTATAAGGAGTCTTATTGTTTCCTTTTTATTTTCCTCTATCTTTGTGGAAACATCGTCTATTTTGTCTTCTATTTTTGTAGTCTCTTTTTTATACTTTGATAGGAGTATCATAAATACAAAAAATATAGCGAATATTATGAACTGTATGATGTTTTGAAGTAAAATCTGCTTTCTTATATATTTTTCAAGTTTATCTATTTTTGA
>JBBFMH010000150.1:0-2255 GCA_037478615.1 Hydrogenothermaceae bacterium | reverse complement strand
CTCCTAACCAACCTGTTCCAGTTGAAAAGCAGGTGGCTATCATATACATAGCAGGACAGGGATATCTTGATGGTGTTCCGGTAAGTGCTATACAGAAATTTGAAAAAGAGTTCTACACATTCCTTGATACGGAAAAACCGGACATATTGGAGTCAATAAGGAGAGAGAAAGCTTTAACTGATGATATTAAAGCCAAACTTGATGCTGCTGTTAAAGAATTTAAACAAAAGGTCGCATTCTAAGGAGATAGAAGATGGCTAAACTCTCACCGAGAGATATTAAGAGGAAGATAAACGGTATAAAGAACACGAGGAGAATCACCTCTGCGATGAAGATGGTTTCTGCGGCTAAGCTAAGAAAAGCCCAGAACCTTCTTTATGCTACAAGACCTTACTCAGAGAAACTTTATGATCTTATCCATGATCTCTCTATCTATATTGACAGGGAATCTCATCCTCTGCTTGCAAAGAGAGAAGAGAACAGAGTTGATTATGTTGTTATAACTGCTGATAGAGGTCTTGCTGGAGCTTTTAACTCTAACGTGTTAAAGGCAGTTTGGAGAGAAATAAATGAGCTTAAAGCTCAAGGAAGGGAAGTAAATCTTATTCTGATAGGAAGAAAGGCTGTAAATTTCTTTAAAAATAAAGGTTTTAACATCGTAGCTTCTTATGAGGATGTTTACAGAGCAGATGTGAATCTCTCATTTACAGCCAAAGTTGGAGGAATATTAGCTTCAAGATTTGCCGAATCTCAAACTGATGCTGTTTATCTTGTCAATAATGAACTTATAACTTCTTCAACTTATGAAACTAAGATTAGGAAGCTTCTTCCCTTAGAGCCTCCTTCTACCGTTAAAATAGTGGAAAGTTCTGCAGTTTATAACATTGAACCATCTAAGGAAGAAGTTCTTGAGAGTTTACTACAAAGATATATCAACTTCCAGTTATACAGAGCCTTAGTAGAGTCAAGTACAGCGGAACATTCTGCAAGGATGATAGCGATGGATAATGCAACTAAAAATGCTGGAGAAGCCATAAGAAAATGGACTATCATATTTAACAAAGCAAGACAGGAAGCTATTACAACAGAGCTTATAGATATCATTAACGCAGCAGAAGCTATTAAGTAAAAGATTTAAGGAGGATATATAGATGGCAAAAGGAAAAGTTGTTCAGATTATAGGTCCGGTAGTTGATGTTGAGTTTCCAACAGGAGAGCTACCTGAAATAAGAAATGCTCTTAAAGTTCAGAGAACAGCAATTGATGACACGGGAAAAGAGTATGTAGAAGATCTATACCTTGAAGTGGCTCAGCATCTTGGAGATTCAAGGGTGAGAACAGTTGCTTACGGTCCAACAGATGGATTGGTGAGAGGTGTAGATGCTGAGGATTTAGGCTCACCTATTAAGGTACCTGTTGGAAAGGCAGCTCTTGGAAGAATATTTAATGTTGTTGGGCAACCGATAGATGAAGCTGGTCCTGTAAATGCAGAGGAGTATTGGCCTATATTTAGAGAAGCTCCTTCCTTTGAAGAGCAGTCAACTAAGGTTGAACAGTTCGAGACCGGTATTAAAGTTATAGACTTACTTGTTCCTCTTATAAAAGGTGGTAAAGTAGGTCTGTTTGGTGGTGCTGGAGTTGGTAAAACAGTTCTCATGCAGGAGCTTATCCACAACATTGCTAAGTTCCACTCCGGATACTCTGTTGTTGTTGGTGTTGGAGAGAGAACAAGGGAAGGAAATGACCTGTGGATGGAGATGAAAGAGTCCGGAGTTTTACCTTACACTGCTATGGTTTACGGTCAGATGAATGAGCCTCCTGGAGTTAGATTCAGAGTCGCTCAAACGGGCCTAACTATGGCTGAATATTTCAGGGATGTTGAGAAACAGGACGTTCTGATATTCATAGATAACATATTTAGATTTGTTCAGGCAGGTGCTGAAGTTTCTACACTTCTTGGAAGACTTCCTTCTGCAGTTGGTTATCAGCCAACACTCGGAACTGACGTTGGTGAAGTTCAGGAAAGAATCGCATCAACAAAGAATGGTTCTATCACATCTATACAGGCTGTTTATGTTCCAGCAGACGACATCACAGACCCAGCTCCTGCATCTATTTTCGCACACCTTGATGCTACAATAGTTCTCCAAAGAAGACTTACAGAGTTGGGAATCTATCCTGCTATAGACCCACTTGAGTCTACTTCAAGAGCGTTAGCTCCTGAGTATGTAGGTGAAGAGCATTACTACGTAGCA
>JBBFMH010000149.1:0-2279 GCA_037478615.1 Hydrogenothermaceae bacterium | reverse complement strand
GAGGTTGCAGAAGAAAAACCGTGGGCTGTGAAAGAGGTGGATATGTTTCTTCCCCTTGATTACTGGAATATCCAAAAGGTTAGAGAGATATATAAACTGGAACCTTTCGGAGAGAAAAATCCTAAACCTAAATTCTTAGCTACGGATCTTAAGATAGACTACTTTGAAGTCCCTTATAAATCTTTAATAGTTTTTACGTTAAAAGATAAGTCTGGTAGAACCTTTGTGGCAAAGTGGTGGAAAACGGCAGAAGTCGTAAAGTATCTTACCGTTGGTCAGATTATAGACATAGTTTATACACCAAATATCTCCACTTACAGGGATTTAGAAAGCGTAGATTTTTTTGTAGATGATATCAGGATAGTTAAGGAATAAACATATACTCATCTTTGTACCATCCCCAAACTGTAGGAAAAACATTTTTAAGTTTATTTCTAACTGCAATAAGCTCCTGGGGAGCTATGATAAATATCATAGGTTGATACTCTCCTATTATCTTAAAAGCTTCTTTATATAATTCGTCTCTTTTAGATTGGTCTATCTCTATCGCTGCTTGATTGAAGAGTTTGTCTATATTTGCTTCCCAATCTGTCTGAGGTTTTGGCTGTTTTGGATACCACATATGCATCTGTCCCGAAGACAGCCATACATTCTGTCCAAAATATGGGTCCATACTTCCTGTTAATCCTATTATCACAGCATCATAGTCAAAACTACTCATTAATTTTGAAACTAAGTTGTTAAAATCAAGTCCCTGAAAATTAACTTCTATCCCTATCTTTTTTAGATCCTCTTTTACTATGTTTCCTATGGCTTCTCTCTCTTTATTTCCTGCGTTTGTAATAAGTATAAAACTGAGTTTGTTGTTGTTTAAATCGTATAGATAACCATCTTTACCTTCTTTAAATCCTATTGATAGAAGTATCTCTTTTGCCTTTTTTAGATTGTAGGGATACTTAGGATAGTAGCTTTCATCGTATAGCCTTCTGTTTGCTGGGGTCACTGCTGTGTATATAGGAGTTGCAAGTCCATTATAAACCATACTTGCTATTCCTTCTCTGTCTATGGCATAGGATATTGCTTGACGGAATCTTTTGTCCTGAAACCATCTGAGTTTGTACTGTGGAATTGGTGCCTTTGGGTTTTGGTTAAAAACTATAAACAGTGTTGAAGGGGTTGCTCCAAGATTGTAGATTGTGAAATCTCCCTTTTTTGCCTGTTCCATAAGTTTCCCTAAATCAGAAGGTCTCACACCGTATATATCTGATTCTCCAGATAGAAATTTTATCAAAGAGACATTTGGGTCTTTTACTATCTGAGATTTAATTACCTTTATGTAAGGTAGTTGATTACCTATCTTATCTCTCTCCCAGTAGTATGGGTTTCTCTCATACACAACATACTGTCCTAACTGATATTTTACTAATCTGTATGGACCTGTTCCTACTATCTGAGAAGGGTCTGTGTTTACATTCCATGTTGAGGGGAATTTCCCTTCCTTTACATATTTTTCAAGTATATGTTTTGGTAGTATTGGCTGTGATACAGCATTTAAGAATACTGCAAAAGGCTTTGGAATTTCAAACTCAACAGTTTTATCATCAATCTTTCTTACTTTAAAAGGTTTTCCTTCTACTGTTAAGACATCCCTTGATGAAGTTGGAATACTGTCATTGTAATATATCTGGTTATATGTAAAAACAACATCATCTGCTGTAACTGGCTTACCATCAAACCATTTTGAATCTCTAAGGTAAAATCTCCACAACGTTCCCTCTTTATTACTTTCCCACTTTTCCGCCAAATCTGGCTCTGGAAGTAATGTTTTTACATTGGTTTTTGTAAGTCCGTTGAAAAGGGGTGATATTATAGCTGTTGAGCTTGTTTCTTGAGCCATAACTGGATTTAAAGTTTTAGCATCTGAAGATAGTAATCTGTGTAATGTTCCTCCTTCTTTTCCTAACTGAGGTTCAAGATTAGATATATCTATACTTTTAATCAAATCTGGTGTTTGATTTTTCTCCGGAGATATAAAATATATTGGTAAAAATAAACCAAATATAGTCAGTATTGATATAAATACATACTTAGCTGTCTGTTTTATCATCTTCTCTCACAGCTTCGCTTACAAGTAGTATTGGAATATCATCTTCTACGGGATATTTAAGTTTACAGCTTTTGCAGATAAGATACTCACCTCTATCTTCAAGGTCAGATTTACAAGCAGGACAACAGAGTATATCAACTATCTCCCTATCTATCATTTCCTTTCTCCAAAA
>JBBFMH010000148.1:0-2319 GCA_037478615.1 Hydrogenothermaceae bacterium | reverse complement strand
AGGGACAGGTTTTGGCTTCCATCCATCTACATAAATTGCTTTAATACACATTGGAAGTTGAGATATAAGGTCAAAGGATTCTTCCAAGGTAAGTCTATCCCTTAAAACGTGTAAAACTGTTCTTAAGATACGGCCTGCCCTATCTCTATCATCTGGAACACCAATTTCTTGGGCTAACTCTTTGAGAAACAGATTTCCTTTTTCAACATACTTTTCGAAGTTCATATTTCTCACCTCCCTCGCTGATTTCTATTTATAAATTTATTGTGTCATTAAAAATATTCAATATCTATCTATTTTCTTCTTCACTTTTTATATATTTCTTTGCATCTTTATACATGTTATTAAACCCTGCAAAGAGTCCTAAGAAAAAAAAGAGTAGAGTAAGGTAAGGAGATGTGTTGAAAAATTTATCTAAAAAATATCCTATAGCTGTTCCAACTATTATCCCAGAAACAAGGTGTAATCCTATTGTAAGGAAAGAAAATGTTTTTGAAGTATTACTCATTTAATCCTAAAACATCAAGCATATCATAAAGTCCTGATTCTTTCGAGTAAACCCATCTTGCTGCTTCTAATGCACCTTTTGCAAATATATCTCTTGATGTAGCTCTATGGGTTATCTCTATTCTCTCTCCATCAGAGGCAAATATAACGGTATGCTCCCCTACTACGTCTCCACCTCTTAAAGCAAACACTCCTATCTCTTTTGTAGATCTTTCTCCGGTTATTCCTTCTCTACCGTAAACTACTTTTTCTATACCTGTCTCTTTCTTAAGAATATCAACTATCTTTACTGCCGTTCCCGAAGGTGCATCTTTTTTAAATCTGTGATGCATTTCCACAACTTCTATGTCAAATCCTTTATCTTTTAATACTCTTGCAGCCTTTTCCACAAGTTTAAAAAGGAGATTTACTCCTATACTCATATTCGGAGCAAGGACAATAGGAAGATCCTTTGAAAGCTGTTTTATCTCTTCTATCTGAAATTGAGTAAATCCAGTTGTTCCAATTACTGCCGCCTTTTTATTAACATCAGCAGCTAAAAGTCTCAAATGTCCCAAAACTGCCTCTTGATTTGAAGCAAAATCTATCAAAACATCAATTTTATCAATAACTTCTGATAAATCTGCCGTTACTGGGGCTGATAAATCCTTATTTATAATTTCTCCAACTGTGTTGTAATAGTGGGCACAATCTGGGCTTTCTATTCCAGCAGTAATATTTATATCCGAATAGTTTAAGGACAACTCCGCTATCTTTCTTCCCATCCTACCAGATACACCGGATATACCTATCTTAAGCATCTATCTCTCCTCTACCAAATATTACATTTCCAAACTCTTGAAGGAGTTCATTTGCTTGATTAGGAGGGACTATAGAAGGTGCCAGTGCAACATCTACTTCTGGTTTAAAAAGCTTTTCTTTAACAAGTTTCTCTATCTGCTCCATATCTTCAGCTGATACATCTTCTCTGAAGATCTCCTGCGGTTCTTTGTCTGTTATAAAAAATCCAGCAAAAACAAAAGCGTAAGCTTTTTTTTCCATAAACTCTCCTTTTATTTTAGCAAAATGAAAGCCGGTTGCAAAAAACCGGCAATCCTTTCTTACTTACCTTCCTTTGTTCCCATTTTATACATTATTGAACCCCAGAGGAAAACAAGCTGAGTTAGCATAAGAACTAATAAAATCACTTCTGCATTTGGAATTCCTCCAAAAGTCATCTCCATGGCAAACACCTCCAAAATTAATGTTTTAAAATAAAGTCAGCAAGAGCTTCTTGTTCTTCTTTTGAAAGTTTCTTTATAACTTCTATCTGTGGTTTCATTATCGCTTCTTTTGCAGGGTCAACTATAGCTTTTCCTTCACCTTTAAAGAAAGTAAGAAGTTTATTTTTATCTCCTCCATAAGCTGCAACTATCTTCTTGAGAGATGGTCCAACAGTTTCAACTGCTTCCTGATGGCAAGACCCACAACCTTTAGATGTAAATATTGATTTTCCATCTACTGATGCTGTTTTAGTTTGTTCTTGTTCTTTTTTAGGTTCTTCTTTTTGCTTTTCTGCTTCAGGTTGTTTCTTGGTTGGTTCAGATGATTTTTGATCTTCGGTTTTTGTTTCCTGAGTTTGTTTCTCTTCTACTACTGGTTGCTGAGTTTGAGCTGGAGCTTGATTTTGGGTTTGTGTAGCCAGAGCAGTTTCCTCACCGGCAGGAGCTGTCGCTTCTTCTTTCTTCTGACAAGATGTCAAAATTAATGCTGATATTAAACTTACTCCCAAAAATTTTTTCATTTTTTGCCTCGGTTAACTCTACTAAATAA
>JBBFMH010000147.1:0-2410 GCA_037478615.1 Hydrogenothermaceae bacterium | reverse complement strand
TTTCAATAAGTAAACTGAAGAGATTAAAAACAGTGATAGAGCAGTTGCTAAATAGAAGCTTATGGCTTTTAGGTATGAAAAATTACCGTTAAACAGTATTAAAATTGAAGATAGATTCTCTATAAAAAATGTTATTGTTAATAAGATACCTATTAGTATTATAAATTTTTTTCTATTTACTTTAAAACCTGCAAAATGTGTTAAAGTAAAAGAAAAAAGAGCCATAGTTAAAAGATGTGGATAAAAAGATTTCATCACTCCGGAAACTGTTTTAGCTCTTTTAAATTTTTCTGGATTACCTAAAAAATACTCTTTAATACCAGAGACAGACAATCCAAACTTTGAGAGATATATCAGAGCAGTAGATACTAAAAATAGAGAAAGTAAGAAGGTTGATACATATATGATAATTTTTTGTAGAGATATTCTCTTTCCGGAAGTTTTTCCTCTGATAAGATGGTTTAATACCATTAATATCATAACTCCGGATATAACTTGAAAACCAAAGAATGTGTATAGCTTAGAGTAGATAACTAAACTTTCTGAAAAGAATATTACAAAGTCTGATAATAGGTAAGCTATACACAGAAGGGCAGACAAGATTACGATTGAAACTTTCAATCTGTATCTAATCTCAGTTATTGCAAGTAGTGATGATAGCATCAAATAAAAAAAAGAGTAAAGGAAACTATTTATATGAAAATCTTCTGAAAGCTGTTGTAAGGATATTCTCTCCGGAAACTCTCGGTCTGTAAAGTAGTATTTAAATAGAGAGTTATAATCAAAGCCGTACTTGAAGTAGAAGTTTAAAAATCCGGATATCCAAAACAGAGACGATAAAACTAAAAAAGCTAAAACAGCCCAGTACAGTCCTTTTTTAGAGTGTAAATCTCCAGTTATGAGAAATTTCAACTACCTTCTCCAAATATTGTTTTCCAAAGTATTATAGCTTTTCTTCCATTTTCTGTGATGGCTCTTGAGGTTAATGTTGCTCCAGTTAAATTCTGAATATCCTTTTTAAATTTTAGACTGTTCTCATCTTTCTTTGAGAACTGTTTAAACCAACTCTCCTCGGGTAAATACTCCAAAGGTTCATTAAAGGCAAGGACCTCTACAATGTCAATTTTACCGTCAGGGGTTATTGTGTAAAGAACTGCTTCCGGCTTTGTTCTGACAGTGTGAATATCCACATACCCATAGGCTATTACTTTACCATCTTTCTTAACTATATAAAATGTAACTATCCTTGAGTCTAACTTTACATTATGGTCTCTTTGAAGTTTCTCTATAACCGAGTGAGGAATAACTATATTTTTAACCTCTATTGTGGAAGATGGGTATATCTGTTTTAAAGCTTCCTCTGGTTTTTTCGGTGTAAAACCAAACCCTATTTTGTAAATTAGTAAAATAGCCACTAAAATTTTAACCATTATATCCTCTCCAAATAATGATATTGAAATTATAGCTCAAAGTCTTATTTAAAGTCATGATTCTTAAATGATGGTTGTAGTATCAAACAGGAGAGAGATCTCCCCTGCCTATGTTAACTCCTTAAAACATAAATCCTAGAGTAACCCTATACTGATTCTCATCTTTTTTATTTTTATTGTAATCCAGCTTTGCATAGTCAACCTTTAAAGCTACAAGAGGGTGAGGTTTATAACTGAATCCTATATTGAATACTTGTAGTTTGTGACCTGCAGGTTTTGTATAGCCTATTGGAACGGCAGAATGAGTATCAATATTTTCATATACACCGAAGAGATAAAACTCTTGATTTGTTATGTCTGTTAATCTAAAGATGTCATATGCAATCTGAGTATAGAATCCTATCTGTTCCTTTGGAAATCCATCTTTGGTTTTATCTACTCCTATATCCTGTGATATTTTTTCCCCATTATTAACTTTTGTGTAAGCCCCTACCGCTCTAATGTCCCAGCCCTTATGTTGATACCAGAGATAAGGTGATAATATTGTTATATCTCCAAGATCTGCTCCATTTCTCAAACCAAGTTTACTTGTGGTTCCACCTTTTGATACAACATCTCCAGTCCAGAAAGATCCACCGATTTTTAGATTATTCGGAAGATTATACTCAACTTTACCTGTAAAGCCAACTCCGTCTGCACTTGCCCTTGCACCTCTCTGTATTAAATTTTTCAGAGGTTGTGTTGAGCTGTAGCTTCCATTTCCTGCTATCATGAGTCCATTGGTTATGTAAAACTTGTAATCAAGATTTCCGAGCTTTCCGTAAGCTCCAAAACCCATTTCTTCCCATGTTGAAAGAAGTAATCTCGTTTCTAAGAAAGGTCTCTGAGCTGTTGGGAATGTAGGAGGTTCATGATACTCATTTATTATTCCTATAGGTATAAGTAGTAAACCTCCTCTAACTCCAAACTTTTCGCTGAAG
>JBBFMH010000146.1:0-2417 GCA_037478615.1 Hydrogenothermaceae bacterium | reverse complement strand
ATGTTGCAGACCATCCTATAACAGACAGAGTTAAAAATGGATTTGATGAAATTTCAAAAGAGTTTGTATATAAGGTAAAATATAGAGGAGAGTTTGTTAAAGATTACTACATCTATGTTCTTAAAAATTATAGAAAAATTGAAGAAGACCCTATAACATCTTTTTAAGGAGTGAAGTTTGAAGATAAGAATAGGTACAAGAAAAAGTAAACTGGCTATGTGGCAAACAAACTTTATAGCAGGAAAACTTAGGGAAAGAGGTATAGAAGTAGAGATTGTCCAGATAACTACACAGGGAGATAAAATATTAGATGTTCCCCTTGCAAAGATAGGAGGGAAAGGTCTGTTTGTAAAAGAGATAGAAGACTCAATGATAAAGGGAGAAATTGATATAGCCGTCCATTCACTTAAAGATGTCCCAACAAAACTTCCGGAAGGTCTTGGGATAGTTGCAGTTCCAGAAAGAGAAGACCCTTTTGACGCATTTCTGTCAGAAAAGTATGACTCTCTAAAAGATCTGCCTAAAGGTTCCATTTTGGGGACAAGTAGTTTAAGGAGAAAATCTCAAGCTCTAAGGTTAAATCCAAATGTTGAGATATTTGACCTAAGGGGAAACGTAGATACAAGAATTAGAAAACTTCAAGAGGGACAATTTGACGGAATTATACTGGCTTACGCTGGACTAAAAAGACTTGGATTAGAAAGTATGGTAAAGTATAAATTCTCTCCAGAAGAGATGATTCCGGCTGTATGTCAAGGTTTCTTAGGAATTGAAGCAAGGTTAGATGATGGAAAAGTTTTAGATACGATCTCTTTCTTAAACGATGAAAATAGTTTTATCCGTGCAACAGCAGAAAGATCTTTCCTTGCAACCCTTGAAGGAGGTTGTCAAGTTCCATTAGGCTCTTTCTGTGAGATAAAGGAGAATAAGATATGTATAGTGGGATACATAGCAGATTTAGAAGGAAAGGAGTTTTATAAAGATAGAGTAGAGGAGAATCTATCGGATGATCCAATAAAACAGGCAAAAGAGGTAGGAGAAAGGTTAGCTAACAGACTGTTAGATATGGGCGGCAAACATATACTGGAAAAGATCCTAAGTAGTTAAGCTTTCTGATTATCTTCAGAAGAGATTCTTATCACCGTCTTAACATTCCCTCTTGGATTCCAATCCCCTATAACTTCAAGTCTTCTTGGTTTTAAAAGATTATATAAATCTTCGTATATCTTGTTTGTAGCCTCTTCATGGGATATATACTGATTTCTGTATTTATTAAGGTAGAGTTTAAGGGATTTTAACTCCACAATGTACTGATCCGGAATATAAACAATCTTTATAGTTGCATAGTCAGGATAACCGGATCTTGGACATAGACAAGAAAACTCCGGAAAAGTTATATCTATTGTGTAATTTCTCTCTGGATAAGGATTTGGCCAAGGTTCTAATTTTGCTTCAAGTATCTCTTTCTCTCCGTATTTCATCTACACCTCTCTACTTATGATGAATTTAGCAATCTCTACCAATATATCACTATTTGGAATATCTTTCAACGAAGTTATAGCTCTTTCAACATAATCTTTCGCCATCTCTTTTGATCTTTCAAGCCCGTAAATTAAAGGATAGGTAATTTTATCCTTTTCTTTATCCTTGTGAGCCTTTTTTCCTAACTTCTCTTCATCTCCTATCTCATCAAGAACATCATCCCATATCTGAAAAGCCATTCCTATACAGTATCCATAATCTCTCAAAGCTCTAATCTGACACTCATCTGCAGACCCAATCACTCCACCAATCTCACAACAAGCTTCTATAAATTTAGCTGTTTTGTGTGTATGTATAAACTCAACATCCTTAAAATTTCTATCCATATCGGCAGCTTGTCCAGCAACCATACCATAGATGCCAACCTTTTCGGAAAGAATATTAATAACTCTAATCAATTTTTCTGGTTCTAAAAATTTGTTTGAAGAAATCAGATTAAAAGCATGGGTTAAAAGCCCATCTCCAGCAAGTATTGCCATAGCTTCACCAAAAACTCTATGGCAAGTTAGCTTACCTCTCCTAAAATCATCATCATCCATAGCTGGTAGGTCATCATGTATGAGAGAGTAAGTATGAATAAATTCACAGGCAACGGGTATCTCTATAAAAGAATCTACATCTATATTTGGATCAACAGAGTTAGCAGATTCAACTACAAGAATAGGTCTTATACGTTTCCCTCCGGCAGTTAAACTGTACTTTATAGCATCAAACAAAATCTTTGGTTCACCGGAAGGTATAAAATCTTCTATTTTCTTATTAAAAAAATCTACCCGTTTCTGTAAATACTCTAAAATCATGGGTAAAATTATACTACATCATGTATGAGTTCTATACATCGTGAACACCTTCACCTAAAAATTTTATCATACTCC
>JBBFMH010000145.1:0-2480 GCA_037478615.1 Hydrogenothermaceae bacterium | reverse complement strand
TATACGCACTTCATATTATTTATTTTACATCAATCCACTCTTAAACTGAATACCTAAAATTTCACCAAAATAATAAGTATTTACTTATGCTTTACTCTCCGTCTAAACAGAAGAAACTTGGTCAGATAATAGCTAACTGGGATAAGGTAGGTTTAGATGAAACATTAAAACTCTACAGGGAACTGTTTTATCAAACATTTTCAAAAAGACCAGGATTAAAGTCCCATATAAATGTCTTACAGCATATATACGGACATTTTTCTGACTTTTTAAAATCTTCTGAAAAAAGACATATACACAATCTCTTTAACAAAGCTTTAGATGGAAAAGTTGATATAAAGACAGTTATTGAGTATATAAAAGGGTTTGTGTTTAGATTTGATGATGAGTATCTCAAGAGCCAAACTTATCTATTTCCTTATCCAGAAGAGTTAGACTAACCAGCGTCCTATAAACTTAAAAAACAGATTTATGAAATACATTTTACTCTGTTTATTGATTTTTCTTTAAGCTTTATCTTTTATTAAATAAATTCCGGAGCATTTACTATGAAGACGTTAAATACCGGTGTAATTGTTTTTAAAAATGTAAGAGAGGGTTTCTGTTTTGAAGGATTGGGATATTTAGATACACAGCTGACCTTTATCTCCCAGGGAGAGTATAGTTTGGAGATAAAGTATTACTATGAAGATGAAGAAAAAGTTTTAACACTTAAAGGTAAAAATATATCAAGGGTTGTTTTAAATGTGGATAAATTTGTTATCACAAAAGTCAAAAGTTATAGTCAGGTAAAACTTATAGTCAATAACATAAAAGATTACTTTTTTGATCTACTTTCAGAAAACTAAAGGAGAGTTGATGTTAGATTATGTTGTAGTTGGTGGTGGAATAGGCGGTGTTGTGGCTTTTTCATTACTTAAAAAACTTGGTAAAAATGTTTTACTGTTTGAGAAACTTAACTATCTTGGAGGTTGTGCCGGGACATTTCAAAAAGGTTATAACTCTTACAATGTGGGAGCTACTACCCTTGTAGGATTAGAAGGGAATCTTCCGTTAGCTGTTTTGATGAGAATTTTAGGCAAAGACAATCTTCCCGTTAAAAGATCAGACCCTTCTATAAAAGTTTACATAAAAGATAAAGTTATAAATAGATACAGAGATAAAGATAGATCTTTAGAGGAGATAAATAGAAATTTTTACAATCCAAAGAATAAAAGACTTTGGGAAGAGATATACAAAACTGCAGATAAAAACTGGAGTAATCTTTATGACTTTATTCCTTACACCGGCCTAAATTTAAAGACTCTTTCAACTTATCTAAAAAAATTACCACATCTATTATCAACTTTAAAGTATATAACATCTACAGCAAAAGATGTTATACACGGAATATCAGGAGATTTGTCGGAAGATTATATAAACTTTCTAAACTCTCAAATTCTTATGACCGCACAAGGTTATTACGATGAGGTAAGTTTCTCTGTTGCGACGATGGGACTCACCTACCCTAACCTTGACAACTACTATGTTATCGGTGGAATGGGGAGGATGTTTGATTTTCTAACTGAGGGTTTAGAAGGAATACATCTCAGGGAGAAGGTTTTAAAAGTTAAAAAGGTTGGTGATATTTTTGAGGTGAAAACAAACAGAGACACATATCTATCAAAGAGGGTCATACTAAACTCAACTATCTGGAATTTTTGTGACCTTTTAGAAGGTTTTGGTAATCTGTGTTATGATTTTCGGAAGAAATACAGAAAAATGTGGGGTTCTTTAACATTGTATTTTATTGTTAAAGATCCGAATAACCTTTTAGATGACCATCATTACCAGATTTTACACGATAAAAATCCATACACAGATAGCTATTCCTTTTTTGTGTCTGTTTCTGACAAAGAGGATACTGTAATCTCGAAAACTGGTTATAAAACTGTGACAGTATCAACTCACTGTAAGATAGATTTGTGGGAAAATATTGATAGTTATATCTACCAAGAGAAAAAGGAGAAAGCAAAGGAGTTTATTTTAGAAAATCTTTACAGACATGTACCATACTTTAAGACTTTAGAGAAAAGTGATATACTTGTAGGCACTCCTAAAACGTTTGAGAGATATACAGGAAGATTCAGAGGTTCTGTTGGAGGTGTTCCATTGCTAAAAAAATACTTTCCTTTTTTCTATCCAAATACATTTACACCTATTGAAAATCTTTACATTGTTGGAGATACTGTTTTTCCCGGACAAGGTTGGCCTGGTGTAGTTTTAGGTGTGTTTAACCTTTTGATTTCCATAGAAGAGGATTTTAATGAGTTACTACATAAACATATCAAATAAAGACTGGTTTTTGGTTTTTTCTTTCGGATTATCTTTCGGAGGGTTCTTAGGAGTATTCATATCTCTATTATCTGGATTAACAAACTCTTTAACAGATGGTTTTTTAATTGGAGTTTTATTCGGGTTTTTTATATTCAGTTCCTCTT
>JBBFMH010000144.1:0-2486 GCA_037478615.1 Hydrogenothermaceae bacterium | reverse complement strand
AAGCATATCACTATTTTCTTTATTTATTATTTCTATTTGCTCTTCTTTTTTACCTACTGTTTGTTAAATATCCGGACTTTACTCAATCTCTATTACACCGTCTTGGTTTGTGATTATATACTCTTTCGAATTTGTGTATAATCTGTATTCAACCCACTTTTTCAGTAAGAAGTCCGGTGTATTTACCTGATAAGTGTAAGATATAACATTATCAAATCCTGATAGATACTCATCTTTGAATCTCTCAGGTTTTTCAGTTATCAAAACTCTGTATTTACAGTCTTCTTTATTAAAGAGATATAACTGTTTAAACACGGGATAGTCAGATATTAAATAACATCTATCATTGGCTACAACAAAAACAACAGGATATTCTGTAGATTTAAAACTATGAATAACAAACTGACTTTTCTCTGATTTTGATACAAGAGCAAAAAGTAGAAAGGTTAAGAAAGCTAACAAAATCTTACGGTTTAATCTTATGTTAAGAAGTAGAATTGTGATAAAGGAGATATAAAACAGAAAGATTATAAATAGAGAGGGTTTGAAACCTATAAAGTAAAACGGTAATTTTTCAAATATATAAACCACATCTAAAAAGATCATTCCAAAGCCATCCATAATCTTAACAAGGAAATCTATACTAAACCCTGTAAAAAGATTTAAAATAGCAAAAGTAAGATAAGGATACATAGGTAAAGTTGCTATAGGTGTTGACAGTATAGAGTTAAGAGAGACACTACCAAAGTGATACATAACAATCGGTCCAGTAAATAAAGTAGCTATAAAAGACACACCTAAAACAGATAGAACAACGTTTCTGTCTTTAAAAATATCAATAGCTATGATGATACTTAAAGCAGCTATAAACGAAAGTTGAAAAGATACAGAAAAGACAGATTCAGGAGAAAAAAGTAGATAAACAAAGCCAACGAAAAACAGAACATTTAAACTGTTAAACTTAAAATATTTTACCTTAGAGAGAGCGTATAACATTCCCACAATACAAGCCCTTACAACAGGAACTGTAAACCCAGTAAAGATAGCATAGAAAGGAAGGACAGCTAAGATTATGGCATACCTTAGATTTTGCTTAACAAAAAATAAAATAACCGTAAGACTGAATATAAGTATAGCCACATGTGATCCTGATATGGCAAGCATATGAGCCAGTCCAGACTCAACAAATCTCTGATAATCTTGGTTAGATATACTTTCCCTCTCTCCAAAGATAACCCCTAATCCTAAGTTATACGTTTGATCATTTAGAGCCTTATACCTATAGTTTTCGATGAGCCTATCTTTGAAAACCTTTATAATGAAAAGAGGGTTAGAAGAGTTATCAACCTCCAAAAAACCTCTCTTAGGATAAGCTTTTATCAAACCATCTTCACTTTTAATCTTACCTAAAAAGGCAACTCTTGATAGAATAAAAACATCTTCTCTGTCTGTATAGACCTTTATATCCCTGTTTATCAAAGTTTTAACATCTGAGTTTATAACATTACAGTCAAATGTAACTCTACTATCAAACTTATAAGGAACATCTAATGATACACACTCTACGAAAATAACCTCTTTATCTGTATCTATATCAGGCTTAAAAGTTATATAGATACCAATCAAGATAGAACCTACCAAGAGAGAAAGATAACCAAGATAATCTCTCAGTATAAAAGACAGTCCAAGAAATATAAGAGGTATAAGAAGGCTTATCTCAATGTTTATATATCTGTTTAAAACGATACCAAAAACAAGTCCAACAAAGATATATAACCAAGGATAGATCATCTTTTAACTATCTTGATTAAACCAGGTAGAACAGTTAAAACTATAATTCCATAAATAAAAAGGGTAAAATTATCTTTCACAAATGGTATATTACCAAAAAAGTAGCCGGCAAAGATAAAACCTGTTATCCACAATAAACCGCCCAACACATTGTAAAATAGATACTTTTCAACATCCATCTTTCCTACACCGGCAAAAAATGGCACAAAGGTTCTGAAAAAAGGTAAAAATCTTGATATGACTACCGCCTTACTTCCATACTTTGCAAAAAATTTTTCTGTTTCTTCTATGTACTTAGGATTTATCAGTCTCGTGTTTTCTAAAATTTTTCTCCCAAACTTTAGACCTATAAAGTAGTTTATTGTATTGCCAGTTATAGATGCCACTAACAGAGCCGGATACACTATCCTGACATCCAGTATATTAACAGCACAAAAACTACCTACAACAAAGAGTAGAGAGTCCCCTGGTAAAATAGGAGTTATGACAAATCCCGTTTCAGCAAAGATAATTAAAAAAAGTAGAAAGTAAATGAAACTACCATAACTTTGTGCTAAGGTAGATAGATATTTATCCAGATGTAATATAAAATCAACTATTTCCAACACAACACCTCTTTTTCAAAAATTATAACATCCCACTGTATAAGTTTCAATACACAGTGAACACCTACCCCTTTAAAATAATTTCAACAA
>JBBFMH010000143.1:0-2525 GCA_037478615.1 Hydrogenothermaceae bacterium | reverse complement strand
GGATACCATATATCCTCACAGATGGATAAACCGAACTTATAACCATCTATGTTTAGTATGGTTAAACTTTTACCTCTTTGAAAATATCTGTTTTCATCAAATACACCATAGTTAGGAAGATGCTGTTTATGGTATTTGGCAATAATTTCTTTTTTATATATAACATATGCTGTGTTGTATAGGTCTTCTTCTTTACATATTGACCCTACTATAACTATAATGTTTTCTATACTGTCTGCTATCTTTCGGATATATTCATGATTTTTTTCGATAAAACTTGGTTTTAAAAGTAGATCCTCCGGAGGATAACCTGTTAAAGCAAGTTCCGGAAAAATTACTATATCAGCTTCTTTTTCTTTGGCTTTTTCTACAAATTCTAAAATTTTTTTTGAATTATACTCAAAATCTCCAACTACCGGATTTATCTGAGCAAGAGCTACTCTTATCTTATTCACTTAGTTATTTACCTCACTGTAATTTAAAATATCCATCTCATCACCTTTCATAGCGAGAGTTCTTTCTTCTGTTTGTATCAATAAATTTAAGATACAGGACTGCCAACTTCAACTTCTCTGTCTACTGTTACTATTGTTAATCTTTCTCCATCTTTTGCTGCAAGTAACATTCCGTAAGATTCTATACCAAAGATTTTTCTTGGTTTCAGATTGGCTAACACTATCACATACTTTCCTATAAGTTCATCTGGATTATAGTATTGAGCTATTCCGGATACGATGGTTCTTTCTTCATCTCCAAGACTTACTTTAAGTTTAAGTAATTTGTCAGATTTTTCCACCTTCTGGGCTTGGAGAACTTTTCCAACTCTCATTTTAATCTTTGCAAAATCTTCAATAGTTATAAAGTCTTCTTGTTTAATTTCTTCCACTTTCTTTTCCTCCGGTTTTATTTCTATTCTTGGGAATAATGGTTGAACATTATTTAAAGTTATCCCTGAAGGGAATATATATGGCTTTATAGATGTTGGTAGTTCCTTGTAGTTTAGCATATCTAAGGCTTCTTCCATCTTGGCTGGCATAAAAGGTTTTAACATCCAAATTATTCCGTATATACCATCAACGAGTGTATATAGAACCGTTTTTAAATAATCTTTATCTTCTTTGTTTAGTTTCCAAGGTTCTACTTTAACTATATATTTATTAAGCCAATCTATAAACTGCCAAACTTCTTCTAATGCTCTACTAAACTCAAGGTTATTTATAAATTTATCAAAATTTTCAAAAGTTTTATTGTATAGACCTTTATACTCTTCTTCCAACTCTGTTATCTTTGATGGAGATTCAATAACACCTTTTTGGAATTTATGAACCATCGTTAAACTTCTTGAAATGAGGTTTCCAAGGTCATTTGCAAGGTCAGAGTTTATTCTGTTTATAACAGCCTGTTTTGAAAAATCCCCATCAAGTCCAAATGGTACTTCTCTAAGTAAGAAGTATCTAAGCTGGTCAACACCATACTCATCTGCTGCCTTAAATGGATCTACCACATTGCCGAGAGATTTTGACATCTTGTGTCCCTCTACTGTCCACCAACCATGGGCAAAGACTTTCTTAGGTAGTTCCAATCCGGCACTCATAAGGAATGCAGGCCAATATACTGCATGGAATCTCAATATATCTTTTCCTACAACATGGACATCTGCAGGCCAAAATTCGTTTAAGTTGTCCGGATACCCTACGGCGGTAAGATAGTTTGTAAGAGCATCAAACCAAACATAGATAGTGTGATTTTCATCAAAAGGAACAGGTATTCCCCAACTTACCCTGTCTCTCCTTCTTGAAACAGATAGATCTTTTAATCCATGTTTTACAAATGAAACTACCTCATTCCTTCTAAAATCTGGTTGGATAAAATCAGGATTTTCTTCGTAAAATTTAAGTAATTTATCTGTGTATTTTGATAGGCGGAAAAAATAGCTCTCTTCTTTTACTTTCTCACACTCTTTAAGATGTATTGGACATTTATAATCATAATCTTTTATCTCTGTTTCTGTTTTAAACTCTTCACAACCTACACAGTAATAACTTTCATATTCGGCCAGATATATATCACCGTTTTCATAACATCTTTGGAATATATGTTGAACAGCTTTTATATGGTCAAGGTCTGTTGTCCTTATAAATCTATCATAGGTTATGTTTAGTTTTTCCCAGAGTTGTTTAAAAGCCATATGTGTTTTATCTGCTAAATCCTTTGGTGATATACCTTTCTCTTGGGCTGTCTTCTGGATCTTCTGTCCGTGTTCATCTGTTCCTGTTAAAAAAAACGTTTTTACACCTTTCTGTCTGTTATATCTTGCAAGAACATCACAGGCTATTGTTGTATAAGCATGTCCAAGATGTGGTATGTCATTTACATAGTAAATAGGTGTAGTTATGTAAAACTTCTCCATCTTCACCTCTTTAGTTTTCTTAATCTAAAAAATTATACTATACTGACGGTATCATTTATAATTTGTATGAGTTCTATACATCGTGAACACCTTCACCTAAAAATTTTATCATACT
>JBBFMH010000142.1:0-2647 GCA_037478615.1 Hydrogenothermaceae bacterium | reverse complement strand
CCCTCCAATATATCTCCAATAGCGAACAGAACAAGTGCGGCTATAATTCCACCTATGGTAGTTAAATCCATTTTTCCTCCATCTTATTCTATATTTAGCTCCCTACATATATATATTAATTTTAACTCTGAATCATCCACTTTGTAAACTTTTTCGGTATCTGCCATACTTTCTAAAATAAAACCTATAGCCTCTAAACCGTTTTCATCTACCGACGTTAACACACCAACTTTTTTGTCGTTGTATATTATAGGAGTGTCCTCTGGAATTTTTTGAGAAAGCTTAAATTTAGCCATAACCCTGGGAGGTTTTCCTCTGAAAAATATCCTCGCTATAACTTCCTGTCCGGTATAACAGCCTTTATCAAAACTGATGGCATATTTGTAAATGTTCGTTTCAAGTGGAATTATCCCTTCTTTTAATTCTCTATTTATTTTAGGTATGCAGTTTTTTATTCTCAAGAACTCAAACTGTTGATAGCTTATCTCTTCCCCTTTTAACTGAATCTCCTCTTCGCAGAAAACATCAAATCCATCTATACCTACTCTAAGTGGATTTCTCAGTATATAAATATCTGAAGTTTTTATATACTCAAATCTATCCGGTAAACTTTTTATTGCAAAACTTTCTTTTAAAAACTCCGGACTACTCTCTCCAAAGATAAAGTAGTGATTAAGGTTTAAAACTTCAAAGTAAACTTTAAGAGATAGTTTTAGTTTATTGAAAAGATCTACTCTTTGAGAAGCTTCACCTTCAAAATCAAGGATAAACTCCTCTCCATCTTTTAATATAAAAAAATCATCTATTGGATATCCTTTACCATTTAACATAAGGTTGTAATTGAACTTACCATCTTCAAGTTTCTTTACATCGTTTGTAAGTATACTATTTAAAAATGCAACATGATCCGGTACTTGTCCAATTTTTGGAGATAGTATTTTGGAACTTTTACCGTAAACTCTCATTTTTCCTCTATTTAGCTTTATCCAATTCATCCTGTCTCCTTTTTATGAGTTAATGTATGTTTCAGAGTATTTTACTACATTGTCAGTTAAGAAGGTTTATTTGAATTAAAAAATTTCATAATGCAATGATTATAATCAGTTAGTGTTTGCTAACAAGAATGTATGGTAGTATGATATTAATTAGTTAAAACTTACTAACTTACAGGAGGAAACCATGGCAAAGATTGTGGTTGCAGGAAGCGGCTTTGCAGGGCATTATGCTGCTATGATTTTAGCCGATAGGCTAAAGGGGAGGGGTAATCATGAGATAACTGTGGTTACCCCAAACGAGACGTTTAACTATATTCCTTCTCTCATCTGGGTTGGTATAGGTCAGATGCCTGTGGAAAAAACTCAGTTTAAACTAAAACCTGTGTATGATAAGTTTGGCATTAACTACGAAAGGGCTTTCTTAACAGAGGTCCATCCAGATGAGAACTATGTTGTAGTTGAGAGCTACGACACAAGAACTCCAAAAAGGTTAAATTATGACTATCTTCTCGTTGCAACAGGTCCTAAGTTAAACTTTGATGCTACTCCGGGACTTGGTCCTGACAAAGGTTATACATACTCTGTATGTACGCCTCCTCATGCTACAGAAACTGCAAAAGCTTATCTTGAACTTGTAAAGAGACTTGAGAAAGGAGATAAAGCTAAAATAGTAATAGGAACTGGACATGGCGGTTGTACCTGCCAAGGTGCTGGTTTTGAGTTTATTACAAACGTTCATAATGATCTTGTTGACAGAGGTTTAAGAGACAGGGTTGAGCTTCTATGGCTATCAAATGAACCTAAACTCGGAGATTTTGGAATAGACGGACTTGAGGCAAAACGAGGTTCTCTTATCTTTACATCAGAGATGATGACTGAGGCTATGTTCTACGATTATGGAATAAATTATGAGATAAGAAGCCATGTCCATAAAGTAGATGAGAAGAAGATATATATAGAAAATTTAGATGGAGAGTTTAAAGAGATTGAGTATGATTTTGCTATGTTGCTTCCTCCATTTGCAGGACAACCTATAAAGTGGATAGACAAAGATGGAAATGACATAAAAGATAAGATGTGTAATCCTGCTGGATTTGTGAAGGTTGATGCTGTGTACGGAAAACCTTACGAAGAGTTAGATGGTCCAGATTGGCCTAAGACATATCAGAACCCCATATACAAAAATATATTTGCAGCAGGAATAGCTTTTGCACCACCAGGACCTCTATCTAAGCCAGGTAAATCACCTAATGGAACACTTATAGCACCTGCTCCACCTAGAACAGGATACACTGCAGAGCTCTCTGGAAAAGCAGCTGCTCTAAATATAATTGATATGATAGAGGGAAGAGAGCCGCAAAACACGGCATCTATGGCGGAAACTCCAGGGTTATGTGTTGCTTCTATGAAGAACGGAATATTTGACGGAATGGCTGGAACGATAGCTATTTATCCAGTGGCAAGAAACAGAGCTAAGTATCCGGAATACGGAAGAGATTTAGATCTCTGTGTTGCAGAACCAGGAAAAGCTGGGGCTTGGTTTAAGTTAGGTCTTCACTATGCTTTCCTATGGAAGTTGCAAGGTAAACCATTCTGGAAATTAATACCTTAATTAAGGAGGAATGTGATATGGCACAGGCAAAGTTTAGATT
>JBBFMH010000141.1:0-2716 GCA_037478615.1 Hydrogenothermaceae bacterium | reverse complement strand
GTCATGATAATAAATGCGAGCCAAGCTTCCATATCACACACCTCCATAACTTAAAATATCTTTTGCTTGAAATAATGTATAGTATTTTCTAATCCTTTGTCAAGTGAAATTTTAGGTTCCCAATTTAAAAGCTCTTTTGCCTTTGACATATCAGGACATCTTCTTACAGGATCATCTTCCAGTTTTTCACAGAACTTTATATTAGCCTTACTACCAGTTTTATCTACAATCTTTTTAGCAAGATCTAAAATCTTAATTTCCTCCGGATTACCAAGATTTATAACCTCTCCATCTAACCCTTCCATAACAGAGGCTCTAAATATACCTTCCACTAAATCAGATATATAGCAAAAACTTCTTGTCTGATTTCCATCACCATAAACAGTAATATCTTCCCCTTTAATAGCCTGATAGATAAAGTTAGGAATAACTCTACCATCATTTAGACGCATTCTCTCTCCGTAGGTATTAAAAATACGTAGTATCCTCGTATCTATACCGTGTTCTCTATGGTAAGCCATCGTCATAGATTCGGAAAACCTTTTGGCTTCATCATAAACAGACCTTATACCTACGGGATTTACATTTCCCCAGTAATCTTCCTTTTGAGGGTGAATCTGAGGGTCTCCGTAAACCTCAGAAGTCGAAGCAAAAACATACCTTGCTTTTTTTACTTTTGCAAGACCGAGAGTGTTAAGGGTCCCGAGAGAATTTACCTTCATTGTCTGAATTGGATACTTTATATAATCAACCGGACTTGCAGGACAGGCAAAATGTAAAACTATATCTATATCATCCGCTATATAGATGAAGTTAACCACATTGTAGTGTATAAACCTGAAATTTTTATTTCCAAAGAGATGAGCTATATTATCAGGACTACCTGTTAGAAAGTTATCTAATCCGATAACATAAAAACCTTCCTCTATAAATCTATCAGCTAAATGACTACCTATAAAGCCGGCTACACCTGTTATAAGAACCCTCAAACTATCCCTTTAAAAGTTTTACTGCTTCTTCTACAGTTATCTTCTCGTGGACTATCTTTGAGAGGACAGAAGTTATGAGAGATACGTCTCTGTGTTGGAATATATTTCTTCCAATTGAAAGACCGGCACATCCGGCAACCACAGTAGCATCATAAACCATCTTTAACAGAGCTTCATCTGAATCAACCTTTGGACCACCGGCTATAACAACAGGAACAGGACAACCCTCAACAACCTTGGCAAAACTTTCCGGGTCTCCTGTATAAGGAACCTTAACTATGTCTGCTCCAAGCTCAGCAGCAACTCTCGCTATGTGAGCTATAGCTTTTGGATCAAAAGGATTCTTAACTTCAGGACCTCTGTAATACATCATTGCAAGAAGTGGCATCTGCCACTCTAAACATTTTTTAGAAACCTCTCCAAAATCTTTAAGCATCTGTTTTTCATCTTCGGCACCTATATTAACGTGTATGGAAACCCCATCTGCACCAAGTTTTAACGCTTCCTCAACGGTGCAAACTAAAACCTTATCATTCTTCCTCAGAGACAGATCTGTGGATGCAGACATATGGACTATAAGACCTAAATCTTTACCTTTACCTCTGTGTCCGGCTTCTACAACACCTTTATGTAAAATAATTGCATTTGCTCCACCTTCTGCTATCTTCTGTATTGTTTCTTTAAGATTAACTATACCTTCCATAGGTCCGGAAGAGACACCGTGATCCATAGGAACTAAAACAGTTTTTCCTGTATCTCTGTTTATAAGTCTCTCTAATCTAACTCTCTTTCCAATAGACATTACTCTTTACCCTCCAAAAATTTATTAAAACTATTATTATATATTACTTCCCTGGTTTCCTTCTTCACTTTTTTTAGGTTGGCTACTTATCTGTTGTAAGTTATTTAACTGTTGCTGACAATCCTTAAGCTGTTTTGAAAGTTTACTATTCTCTATCTTGAACTTTATCCAATCACCGATGGTTAAAATGATAGCTAAAATAGAACCAACTACAACACTAAAAATAATAACTATAGACAGTGGCATAGGAACTGTTTGGTATCCGGGAAATAAATTTACAGTCACTGTCGTGTTATTCATAGCTACAAAGTAGGCAACTACAAGAAGTATAAAAAGCCAAACTATAAGCCTAATTTTACTCAACATATTTAAGTCCTTCCTTTAATTTCAGATATGTCTCTTTAAGATCGTAAGATATAACCCTTGTCTCTCCCAAAACCGGCATAAAGTTTGTGTCCCCATTCCATCTTGGAACTATATGGTTGTGGATGTGGGTTTCAAGTCCAGCTCCAGCTGACCTTCCAAGATTGTAGCCTATGTTAAACCCATCTGGTTTTAAAACTATCTTTAAAAGTTTCACCATTTTCTGAGTGATAAGTGATATCTCACACAGGGTTTCACTGTCAAGTTGGGTAAAATCTCCTATATGTTGGTTAGGACATACCATAAGATGTCCGGCATTGTATGGATAGAGATTTAATATAACGAAAACATTTTTTCCCCTGTATAAAACAAGATTTTTTTCATCATCTCTCTCTTCAAAAGCTTTACATAAAAAGCATCCTTCAGACTTTTCAAGTCCATCTATATACTGGCTTCTCCAAGGAGAGTATAGTCTTTCCATATTAAACCCCCTTTCACATAGCTGCTAAAATTTTACTATAAATTTAAAAAACAGTTTATTAAAAACATGTTTAAAAACGTA
>JBBFMH010000140.1:0-2798 GCA_037478615.1 Hydrogenothermaceae bacterium | reverse complement strand
AGCTTTAGAATCTCTTCCAGTTATAATTCCAGTTTTTATATCAGCAAGTCTCAGCATGTATATACCTATGCCATCTTTTACATTAAAGTTTTTAATCTCATTTCCATTACTATCAAGTATAATTTTACCATCTGTTAAGACACCATCAACATCAAAAAAAGCCCATTTTACCTTTTTAACTCTATTTTCCATCCTTCTCCAACAAAAAAGGCACCCCGCAAAGAGGTGCCAAAAGTTTCTCCTTTTAGGAGGGTAGCTTACTAAAAATTATAAGTAATTTACACCAAAAAAGCAATTATAAAAATCTGCGATCGACAGACTAAGATTTTTTTAAATCTTGCAAAAGATGAGCTTTTATCTAAAATTAAAAAAATAGGCTGTGATATAATTTTTTTAAGTTAAGGTATTAACTAAACTGATAGGAGAGTCTGGAGAATGTATAGAACAATGTTGAAATCAAAAGTCCATAGAATAAGAATAACCGGAGCAGACCTTCACTATGAAGGAAGTTTGACACTTGACGAAGCAATAATGGAGGCTGCAAACTTAGTCCCCTTTGAAAAAATAGAAGTTTATAACATCAACAATGGACAGAGATTTTCTACCTACGTTATACCTGGAATAAGATACGGAGGAGAGTGTATTTTAAACGGTGCTGCTGCAAGATTGGGACATTACGGAGATGTTATCATAATAGCATCTTATGCCCATGTAGAAGATAGAGAGCTTAAAAACTATAAAATAGACCTTGTTTATATAGATGAAAACACGAACACTATAAAGGAACATAAACAGGTAGATGCCATAACTTCTAAAGTTTCTATATTGGAAGACGAAAGGTAATAGTAGATTCTATTCCTTGGAAGGTAGGTTATGTATGTTAAACTTCTACTGGCCACTTTTATTTTGGCGTTTTTGAGTTCCTGTTCTATTACTGTGAAAGACAGTCCAAAAAAATCATATACTAAGAAACAGTATCAAACTTCTCAAAAATCTACCTTAAATAGTCAAAAACCAGCACCACCATCTGACAACTTTTACCAACCTAACCCAAAAAACATAGATACAAACCCCGACAACGGATCTCAGATAGTAAAACTTATAAACTATCAACTTAGCCAGGAAGATAAAAGTTTTCTCCTAAAAGAAGCTTACTCTCTAAATATCAAAATTCCAGAAGATGAGGATATTGAGTATTTTTTAAACTACTACACTACAACAAAAAAGTATTTTACTGAAAGTGCCTTTAACAGAGCTAACTACTTTTTACCTATGGTTAGGAGAGTTTTCAGAGAGGAAGGTCTTCCAGAGGAACTTGCCTATCTTGCAATAGTGGAAAGTGGTTTTAATCCATATGCCACTTCCCCGTCAAATGCGGCAGGTATATGGCAGTTTATACCATCTACTGGTAAAAGATTTGGTTTAAGAATAGATGACTATATAGACGAGAGAAGAGACCCGTATAAATCAACTGTTGCAGCAGCTAAATATTTAAAAACTCTATACAGTATGTTTGGAAGCTGGGAGCTCGCAATAGCCGGATATAACTGTGGAGAAAAATGTGTCCAAAAGAGAGCAGAATCTGCCGGAAGTTATAACTTTTCAGATATAAAGTATGCCCTTCCTAAGGAAACAATGGAGTATGTTCCGAGATTCTTCGCCATCTCACTGATTGCCAAAGATCCAGAAAAATACGGTATTAATGTAAATTCTAACTTATACGATGTTTTAACTTTACCTGCCGACGGAGAGATAAATATTGAAGATTATGCATCCGAGAACAAGATAGATATAGATATACTTAAATTTTATAATGCCCATCTCAAAAGAGGTATAGCATTTCAAGGTGTGAATATAAACATACCAAAATTAGACATAGCTTTCAATAAGAAATACATCTATCTTCCCCCTGCAACTGTTAAAACCGCTACAACAAAACAACCAAGACCAGATAATACAAAACTTGATTCTACCAAAAGAGAGGATAACATAATTCTTACTATAATGAACAGAGAAGAGCCTAAAAAAGAGGAAAGGTTAGAGATAGTCAAAACTGCTACGAAGAGCCGCCTTTACAAGGTTGAGAAAGGAGATACACTATACAGTATTGCAAGAAAATTTGGAACAACAGTTGAATCTATAAAAAGATTGAATAAATTGGAAAGTGAAGACATATCACCGGGAGATATATTGATAATAGGAGAGTGATGATAGAAAGAAGAAAAACGAGAGCTGTATATGTAGGAAATGTTAAAATAGGAGACGATGCTCCTGTAATAGTTCAATCTATGACAGATACAAAGACCCATGATGTGGAAGCCACTTTAAATCAGATAAATAGGCTTTACGAAGCCGGATGTGAGATTATCAGGGTTGCTGTACCAAGAGAAGAGGATGCCCTCGCACTTAAAGATATAGTGAAAAATTCACCTATACCGGTTATTGCTGATATACACTTTTCTCCAAGAATAGCATTTTTGGCTCTTGAAAGTGGTATACACGGGATAAGACTTAATCCTGGAAATATAAACGATGAAGGAAAAATTAGAGAGATACTTCAGGAGTGTAAGAAGAAAAAGATAACAGTTAGACTTGGAGTGAATTCTGGATCTTTGGAACAGAGATTATTAGATAAATACGGTTATCCTTCTGCCCAAGCTTTAGCTGAAAGTGCTTTAAACTGGTCAGAGTTTTTTGAAAAGGTTGGATTTACAAACTTTAAGGTCTCTATCAAAGGTTCAGATGTGTTGCAGAATGTAGAGGCAAACCGAATATTTGCATCAAAAACAGATATACCT
>JBBFMH010000139.1:0-2938 GCA_037478615.1 Hydrogenothermaceae bacterium | reverse complement strand
AGCACTGCTATAACTCTTTATCTTCCCCTTATATATATTCCCGGCTTGCTTTGATAACTCTAAATCTTCAAGTTTTAACTCAACCGGATTACCATCTTCTACAATCAGATATATATTGCTCTTTAAACCTGTTGTTATAATTAGTTTTCTTTCCATTCTAATAATATACCATAAAACTAAAAATCAAAAGGTAAAGTGAAGGTTATCTCTCCACTTCTTGACCTGTTTTCATAAGTTTTTATAACAAAAGATGTTCTCTCTGTAAGTTTGAATCCTGCCTCATACCATCCTAAATAGTTATAACTCTGGTAGTTTGATAGAGGTCTTGACAGTCCTAGGTATATCCTTCTCGTCAGATATTTCTGCAAATAAACACTGAACACTATACCCTGAACTGGAGAGTATGAAGGAATTATATTTACATTGACACCTGTTCCGAAAAGTCCCTTTTCTTCCTCTTCAACTTTAAAAGGTACAAGAATCTCACCCACCCTTCCCAATACTGTAAATATACCTGAAGATGCCAGCTGTTCCGGAGTTTTTTTCAAAAGTAAAAGTGTAAGTATCTCCTCTTTTGACTTTGGAGGTGTAGAGAAAAAGTCATATCTAAGATTATTTGAAGGTCCTGACACATTTACAAATATATTTGTTCCGGAGATGAAGGTTGAAAGTCTACCATTTACATACAGATCGTTATTGGTTATCTTCACATTTATAAAATCTATATTGTAGATATTTCTCATTAAAGCCACTTTACCATAACTTATGTTTAATTTACCATTTAGAATAGGTTTTTCAGCCGTTCCTGTTATAACTATGTTTCCATCTAAGTATGCTTTTCCCCAAGACCCTTCTATGAATATAGGAGACAGTGTAGATAAATTTATATTAAGTTTTATCTTTTTTAGGATTTCAGGTTTTTCTCCAGAAGTCTCCTGATTTTCAAAAATATCCGGCTCTATTTTTGCTCTTCCGGTTAACTGAGATGTTGCATCTATAGTTATATCTTTCTTTTTAGAGTTTACTTTTACATCACTGTTTACTATTCCGGTAAATATATTTTTATATCTTACAGGAAAGTTTTCAGATTTAATGTTAAATGAAGCTGTATCAAAGTTAAGGTCAGAAGTTCCGTTTATCGTAGTATAAGCATCTCCGAATGAAGACTTAGTTTTTCCCTTAATGTTCAACACTATGTACTCTTTAGTTTTAATATTGAAATCTTCAAGCATCACAGTACCTTGAGTGTAAGGAGTCCTAAGTCTTAAATTCTCTCCGGAAACGATAATATTGTAATTTTTTGAAAAATCTTGAACTTTACCGTTAAAACTAAATACAAATTTTAAATTACCGTCGAGATTTATAAACTGGAGAAATTCTGATAGGTACTTTCTATCTATATTTCCGTTTATTAGAACTTTAAGATTGTTATCTTTTAATGAATAAACAGCCTCCTCTAATTTTCCGGAGAATATACCGCTGTAGGTTGTTTTTTCTACATAGATTTTATTTTTGTCAAAGTTAATTGAAAGTTGAGGTAGCTTTACAAGGGGATAGGATTTTTCAACCACAGATACATCAGTAAATTTTAAAGAACCATTAACAGGATTTTCTAACAGTCTGTTGTAGGTAGATCGTAGATAGATACCTCCTATATCTACAGACAGTCCATTTAACTTATAACTAAAAGGAGAACTACTAAGCTCTAAGTTATAAACCTGTTTATCTTGAGATTTTACTGAACCTGTCATATCTATAACACTTTTTTCAATAGAAAACCTTCCTTTAATTTGTAGGTTATCTAAACTTCCGGATATTTTATAATTAAGGGAAGTAGGGATAGTTTTACTATCTGTTTTTACATTCCCATCTGTTAAAACTATTCCATTTAAAATGTTTTTGTCTGTATCAAAATTACCTTCAACTGAAAAGGATCCTTCAGCTTGGGATACTTTAAAAGAAGTTTTTAATATATATCTAACATCACTGTTAACAACGGAAACTTTCATACTGAGATTTTCAAGAAAGTTATCATCTATCAATAACTTTTGAGCTTTTCCATCTACGTGTAGCTTTCTCTCTTTGTCCGATATTTTCCCTGTTATAGATAGTGTTATAGGTTCTTTAAAGTTAAGAGGATAGATCTTTGTGTTATTTAAATTCAGTGAGGTCTCAAAACCGTGATGTAATATCTTTATACCGATATCTCCGGAAGTTTGATATGGTTTGAGGTCTTTTATAAATGGTATTTCTTTTGCTAAAAAGTTCTCTACCGGTTTTAATATAAAGTTATTAGCTTTTAAATATATATCTGTGGTAGATTTACCTAAATCTATACTAACTTTTGATAGGAGAGTGTTATCAGGTAAATTTGAGTTTATCTCTATCATCTTATTTTTGTAGTTAAATGTATAACTTAAATCTGTAAGATTTATATCTTTATACCTGAATGTTTTTGCAGTTCCTGATAGATTAACATCTATATCTTTTAATCTTCCGGATACTTTACCCCTGCCGGATATCAATCCATCAATATCTAACTTTTTAATCTCTGGTATAGAGTACAACTTCAATGTATATAGAGACAGATCTAAATCTAAGTAAGGGTCAGTTGACAGTTTATCTATCTTACCGGATAGGTTGATGTTCAAATCCTGTCCATTTACAAAAGATTTTAAATTAACAGTATCTCCAGCGTAGTCAAACTGAGATTGAATATATAAATTTTTAAAATCAAAAACAGAGAACCTCTTTAATTCAGCGGATCCATTTACAATTTTCTTATCAACATCAATTGTAGCTTTTATAACAGCTTCACCATCTAAATTTAAATCAGGTAAAAACTCTCTAAAATCAGCTATATTTACAGATGAAGTGGAAAAATTTAAAATGTTATCTTTAAAACTAAATTCCCCATTTAAAATCTGTGAAGAAATAG
>JBBFMH010000138.1:0-2950 GCA_037478615.1 Hydrogenothermaceae bacterium | reverse complement strand
TAAAAAAAGTCTAATAAAGGGACTTTTTGGCATATTTGTATTTATTGATATAACAGGTATATATTTACTACTTACTGTTATAAGATTAAACCAGAACTCTGCTTCTTCTACAATTAAAATTTTTGGTTTGTATGTTTTTATAAACTTTTTAATCAAAAAAGAAAAATCAAAAGGTAAAAAAGTAGTAGGAATGTTTAAGCTTTTTGCAAATTTGTAAGCTCTTGGTGAAAATACAGTTAATATAACCGGCTCTTTTGAAGATATATATTCAATTATAGGCATTGCTGTTTTTATCTCACCAACGCTGGCACAGTGAATCCACACAGCTCTTGTCGGTAAATTCTCTTTTTTCATCACTACTCGCTCTCTCAAGCCTATAGAATATCCCCTCTTTTTGTTTAAAAAAATCCACACTGGTAAAACTATAACCAAGCTAAAAAATAACAAAAAATTATAGATTAACCTTATAAATCCCATAGTATATATCTATAACTGAAATTTGTTGTAAAGTATGATGTGAGAACTGCAACGGCAACCATACTAAACATAATAACAAGCTGAAAAAAAACAGCTTCCATAGGATTTGCCCCCGCAAGTATCATCCCTGCTGTAATTCCTGGAATCCAGATAATACCAAGGGTCTTTAAATTGTTTAATATAGGGATTAGTGCTGCTTTTATAGAGTTTCTTATCTGTATTCTAAATGCTTCTTTTAATGGTGTCCCCAAAGCTATGAAATTTTCTATAAGATCTAAATTATTTTTGACATCATTTTTAAATCTATCTATCGTTTGACTGTATGCATTTAAAGAGTTACCTATTATCATTCCTCCTATTGGAATAATCTGATTTGCTTTCAAACTTAATACTCCAACTCCTACTAATGAAAATATAACAATAAAAGTTGATAAAAATATTGATAGAAATGCTATTTTATAACCTTTATGTAAATTTAATTTTGAGTTTGCAGTGTATGTAGCAAACAACACCATAATAAAGAGAATACCTAAAAGCTCAAAAACATTAGAGAGCTTTAAAACATATATAAGTATGTATCCTAACAAGATAAGTTGAACAAAAGCCCTTATACTACTTATAATCAGATCTTTCTCTAATCCAACTTTTTCCCTATATAAAATATAGACAGCTATAGCTATAAGGATATAAGAAAGTAAAAATTTGTATTCCATTAAATTGCTTTTGAGAATCTTCTCTCCTTTTTATTTCTTAAGTATATATCAAAGGTGGAAGCTATATTTCTTATAAGTAGTCTTCCTATCGGTGTTACATCTATTCTATCAGTATATAAAATTAAAAGTCCGTCATTTTCCATCTCTTTCAGTTGTTCTAACTCATATCCAAAATATCTATCAAAATCTATTTTAAATTTCTCTTCAATTTCGGATTTTACCAATCTAAAGTGGCACATCAGCCTCATTATAACATCTCTTCTAATTATATCATCTTCGTTTAGATAAACTCCCCTTTCGATCGGTAAATTTCCAGCTTCTAATGTTTCGTAGTAATCTCTGAGAATTTTGTAATTTTGGACATATCCATCGTATAACATACTTATTGATGTGGCTCCGAATCCGAAAAGTTCAGCATCTGCCTTTGTTGTATATCCTTGAAAATTTCTATGGAGTGTTCTTTCTCTCTGAGCTATAGCAAGTTCATCGTTAGGTTTTGCAAAGTGATCCATACCTATAAATACATATCCAGTTTTTGTAAGTTTCTCTATTGTCATCTGAAGTATCCTTAACTTTTCTTCAGGTGGAGGTAATGTTTTTTCATCTATGTTTCTCTGTAATCTTTTGAGCCACGGAACATATGCAAAGTTGAAGACAGCTATTCTATCTGGATTTAGCTTTATAGTTTTTTCTATTGTGTCTGTGAAGGTTTCAAGAGTCTGATATGGAAGTCCATATATAAGGTCTATATTTACACTTTCAAATCCGGCTTCTCTTATCCATCTCATAACATCAAATATCATCTCTTCCGGTTGTACTCTATTTACAGCTTCCTGAACTTTGTAGTTAAAATCTTGGATACCAAAACTTATTCTGTTAAATCCTACCTTTTTAAGTAGAAATATCCTCTCTTTATCAACGTGTCTTGGGTCTATCTCTATGGATATCTCAGCTTTTGAGTCAAACTCAAATCTACTCTTTATCTGGTTAAACAGCTCAACAGTTTGGTCATCACTTAAATAGTTTGGAGTTCCCCCACCCCAATGTAACTGAACCACTTTCCTATTATTTGTATCTATCAATGTTTTGTATATATCCATCTCTCTATACAGATGTTTTAAATAAGGTTCAACAACTTCTTTTCTTCTCGTTATAATCACATTACAACCACAAAAATGGCATGCGTTTTCACAGAACGGTATATGAAAATAGAGAGATAGAGGAGTTTTTCTTTCGTTAGATTGGATTATCTTTTTTATATATTCAGTTTTATCTATTTCATTATTAAACTCTGTAGCCGGAGGATAGCTGGTATATCTTGGTGCCGGTCTGTCATATTTTTTTATCAGCTCTTTATTAAATGCTACTTCTTGAGAAAGCTCTTTCATACTTAACTCCTATAATTAAGATTCTGATATAATTTACTATATATTTGTGGTTATTACAAGTTGATGATAAAACTCATTTAAAAAAGCTTTATATAGTTAATAATAGTTATTAATATTTTAACTTTGGAGGAAAACAATGAAAGAGCCAAAGAAAGAGATTTTCGAGAAGATGGTAAATTTTGCAAATACATTTGCAGAAAGGTCAGGAACAGTTCCGAATCCAAATGAAGATGTTAGAATGGCTGTTATCCAAGGTCTTGCATCTCACGTTGATGAACTTGGAAAACCACTCTGTCCTTGTAATTTTTACCCTAACAAAGAAGAGGAAGTAAAAAGGAGAAGATGGATATGTGCCTGTGATGAGATGCAGAT
>JBBFMH010000137.1:0-2988 GCA_037478615.1 Hydrogenothermaceae bacterium | reverse complement strand
CTTTTTCAGGTACTGTGAGGTTTAATTATGGCATTAATTTCTCACTCAACGTATATACAAAATTTTATCCCTATAAATCATAACTCCTATAAAAGGAGAATCTTTTATAGATCTTACTATACTTTCATCTTTCCAGATTATAGAAAACTTTTCAAACTTTTCTATAAGATTCCTTGCCTTTTGAACATCATCTAAGGTAGCCTCCTCGACTTCATCAAAAGAGAGTAGAACCGGTTTTACTTTATCATAGATTGAATTATGTACCATAAATATATGGTGAGTATCTAACTTTGAATCTTCAATTATCTTTACATCTTCTCTGTTTTCTATCTGATCCCAGGTTTCATTATACATTACACCAACATCTACCTTACCCTCTTTTACCAGTTGGAAAACTTCCACGAAATCTTTTGTAAATATCAACCTTACTCTACTTATATCTAAATCCAAAATTCCATATACAACGTGTTTTAAAAATGGTAAAGCTACTTTTATTTCTCCTTCTTTAGGAATTCCATTTTTTGTTATTAAAAATAGACTATCTACCTGACCTTTAAACTTAGCAACCGGAAAATACCCTCTCTCTAAAAGTTCAACCTGCTTAGAAGGAGAACTGTAATATATATGGAAAAATTCTTGATTTAACCTAATATCTTCTTCAGCAAAAGAACTAAAAGGCTGAAAATCTACATTTAATCCAAGTTTCTTCTCTAATTTTTCTACAAAGATTTTCCACTTTTCTAACCCTTTTGCAGTATCATGTGGACAGATAGAAAATTTAATCTCCATATCATTCACTAAGTTATTGATAATATTATATTTATTTGGCGAGGGGGGGGTAAAACAGTCATAGCATCTCCTCTGCTAAAAATTTTATTCCCAGCATAGATAACTTTTCCACTACTTTATGCTTTATATTTAAACCAGAAGATATCAGATAAGAATGACCTCCGGTAAGTATAATACTAAAATTAAATTTATAGTAAGCTGAAATCTTTTCAACCATTCCTTCTATTAAGGAGATATAGCCGTAGTATATTCCAGATTGAATACTTCCAACAGTATTTTTTCCTATCAATATTTTAGGTTTTTCAAGTTTAACTTTTGGCAGTTTAGCTGTTTTTGAAAAAAGTGTATCTATAGATGTTTCCATTCCAGGGAATATCATTCCACCATCATACTCACCTTTTTCATTTACAACATCAAAAGTTATAGCAGTTCCTAAATCTATAACTATAAATGGTGGTTTAAATAGTTTAAGTCCGGCATAAGCATTAACTAATCTATCTATTCCAACCTCTTTTTCATTCTCATAATTAATTTTTATAGGAATCTTTACATCTCTTCCTATAATCAACGGGCTTTTACCAAAGTATTTAAGGAATGCTTTCTCTACCTTTTCCTCTATTGGTGGTACTACTGATGATATCAGGATATCCATAGGTTTTTCATCTTTAACAACAAAATCTATATTGATAAGCCAGTCATCAACAGTTTTATCTCTATCAGATGCAAATTTAAAGCTAACAATCTCTTCTCCTCTAATAATACCAAATTCAACAGTTGTATTACCTATATCAATTCCTACTATCACCCACTCCCTCTTTAAACACAAGATTCTTATATCTAAAAAAGTAGTCGGAAGTTGATTTATAAAGTGTTTTTGCTACTTTATCTAAAAATTTATCATCTTTTAAAAGCTGAGAATCTCTTTCATTTGTTATGAAAGCTGTTTCAAAAAGAACAGAAGGAATAGAAGGGGTTTTTAATACTGCAAAGTTTGCAGATTCAATTCTTTTAAAATCTGTATCTTTAACTAAATTTTTGTAATTAACTTCTATAAATTTTGCAAAATTTAGTCCTTCTGTCATAGTGTGGCTAATTGCCATATCCGCTATTATCTTATTAACATTAGGATTTGCACTTACTTTAACTACCTTCAAGACGGTTTTATTCTCTCTCTCTTCAACCATCCTTGCAAGTTTAGATGTAGCACCTCTTAGATTAAGTGTGTAAACATAGGTTCCGTTTAAATTTGGATTTTCCGATGCATTGGTATGGATACTGATAAACAGG
The DNA here is from genome assembly GCA_037478615.1 of Hydrogenothermaceae bacterium. GTDB lineage: Bacteria > Aquificota > Aquificia > Aquificales > Hydrogenothermaceae > JAOABC01. The sequence continues at coordinate 912 of JBBFMH010000137.1, read as the reverse complement.
TCTGCTTTCTTCTCAAGAGCTATTAATGTTCTATCGTAAAGAGGGATATAGATATCATCATCTCTCGTAAGATAGGCAATAAATCTCGGATCTCTGTCAAAGTAGGATTTCAACATTTTGGCAATCTTTAGATTTATATCTTTCTCTTTCAATCCGTTTGCAGTTGCACCTGGATCTTGTCCTCCATGCCCGGGATCTATAACTATAACTTTCTTCTTACCTTTATAATTTTTGTAAGCAGACAGATCAATCTCTATGTAGTTGTCATCTTCCTTTTCTTTTGAGATCGTTGCCAAAATCCTATCTAAATCAACATAATCTAAATTATTACTCTTATTTTTAGATTTTTCTTGAGTCTTTACCTCAGGTTTAAACTCTATATTTGAGATAGCGGAAACCTTCTTAATATCAAGGACCAATCTATTTGGATTTTGTAATGAGAAAGTCTTTATAGGAATGTTTGAAACTGTCTGTATATATATAACAGATTTTGATCTGTCCTCTGTTTGATATATCTCCATTTGCTGAATAGGAGTCCCATCAACAGTTTTTACCTTGTTAATATCTAAGGCTTCATTAACTCTTATAATTACAGTTTTATCTACCTGTAAAACATCAAAATCAACATTATCTCTCGTCTGAATAACAATACGATACTCCTGTCCCCTATCACCACCTCTAATCTCAAACCCAAAACTTATAGAAAAGATAAGTAAAACAAAAACTAAAACTTTAACCATAAAAAATCCACCTTCTAATTTTTCGGTAGTTTTAGTAAATACATTATCAAAAAGTATGAAGAAAATTATATCAAAATATAATAGCCTTATATCATTGCAAAAGGTTTTATATGCTATAATTTCTATTCCAAACCGAAAGCTTTGGAGGTTCTGATAATGGCTTATATAGAAG
>JBBFMH010000136.1:0-2999 GCA_037478615.1 Hydrogenothermaceae bacterium | reverse complement strand
CTCCAAGAAAGGAGAGAGAGGAAAAGTTTGCTCCAGTTATACCTCAATCTATAAAAGAGGAGAAGAAACCGGAGAAAAAAGAGACTAAAGAGGAAAGAGAGAGAAGGATAAAAGAAGAAAAAGAGGAGATGGAAGCTCTCAGAAAACTTATGGAGAGCCATCCTAAAAAGAAAAAACAGCAGAAAAAGGAAAGAGAAGAGGAAGAGATTACAAAAGAAGAAGAGTTGAAGATAGTATTTATTCCGGAAGTTATAACTGTAAGAGAACTTGCAGATATGTTAAATTTACCAGTTAATCAGATACTTATGGATCTCTTACAGAGAAAGATACTTGCCACTGTGAATCAGACTATAGACCCAAAGATAGCTTTAGAGATAGCAGAATCCCACGGTTATCTTGCTGAAATAAAGATAGAAGGAGAGGAAAAAGAGGAAGAAGTTAAAGAAAAAGTAGAGGAGGAGGTTGGAGAAGAGGAAGGAAATCTCGTTTCAAGACCTCCAGTTGTTACTGTAATGGGACACGTTGACCATGGAAAAACAACTCTATTAGATACAATCAGAAAAACGGATGTGGCAGCGAGAGAACACGGTGGCATAACACAGCATATAGGTGCCTATAAAATAACGTTACTTAATGGCAGAGAGATAACATTTCTTGATACACCGGGACACGAAGCATTTACGACTTTAAGAGCGAGAGGTTCAAAAGTAGCGGATATTGCTATACTTGTCGTTGCTGCAGATGATGGTGTAAAACCTCAGACTGTTGAAGCCATAAACCACGCGAAAAATGCGAAAGTCCCTATCATCGTTGCTGTAAATAAGATAGATAAGCCTGGTGCAGATCCTATGAGAGTTAGACAGGAGCTTACCCAGTATGGACTTATTCCGGAAGAATGGGGTGGAGATACTGTATTTGTTGATATATCTGCAAAAACAGGAAAAAATGTAGATGAACTTCTTGAGATGGTTTTACTTGTTGCGGATATGTTGGAGCTTAAGGCAAATCCCGATAGGTTGGGAATAGGAACAGTTATAGAGTCAAAACTTGACCCTAAAAAAGGACCCGTTGCTACTGTTCTCATAGAGAACGGAACTTTACATGTTGGAGATTACTTTGTTGCAGGATATAGCTGGGGTAAAGTTAAGGCTCTATTTAACGAAAGAGGTGAGAGATTAAAATCTGCCGGACCAGGAACTCCGGTTGAGGTTCTCGGTTTTGATGAGGTCCCTTCTGCTGGTGATAAATTTATAGTAAAAGCTACGGAAAAAGAAGCTAAGCAACTTGCAGAGATAAGAAAACAAAGAAGAGAAGAAGAGCTACTTGCAAAGAGAACAAGAATACATCTTGAAAATTTAAGTGAAGTTAAAGAGATAAATCTTATTATAAAAGCCGATGTTCAGGGTTCGTTAGAAGCCCTTAAAAAATCAATTGAAGACCTTGCTTCCAAGTTTAATGAGGTCACTATAAACGTTATTCATGCGGCGGTTGGACCTATTACTGAAAGTGATGTTATGTTGGCAGCTGCTTCAAATGCAATTATAATAGGCTTTAATGTCAGACCGGATGCTGGGGCAAGAAAGGCAGCAGAAGAGGAGAATGTAGATGTAAAACTGTACAACATAATTTACCAAGCTATTGAAGACCTTGAAAAAGCGATGAAAGGAATGCTTGCTCCTACACTTAGAGAAGTTTTATTGGGTGTTGCAGAAGTTAGACAGACATTTAAGGCAAAAGCTATAGGAACGATAGCTGGATGTTATGTTATAGAAGGTGTTATCAGGAGAAATGCAAAAGCAAGATTGGTAAGAAACGGAATAGTTATATACGATGGAGAGATAAACTCACTTAAAAGATTTAAGGAAGATGTGAAAGAAGTCCAAAAAGGTTATGAATGTGGTCTTACTTTGAAAAACTTCAACGATATCAAGGTTGGAGATCAGATAGAAGCTTATGAAGTTGTTGAAGAAAGACCTGTATAAATTTAGAGTTGTAGAGATCTTCAGAAGTGTTGAAGGGGAAGGAAGATGGGTTGGTCTTCCAGTTGTTTTCGTCAGACTTGAAGGCTGTAATCTGAGATGTAGCTGGTGTGATACCACCTACTCCTACGATGGTGAAAGTTTTGTAGAGATAGATTTAGATACCATCGTTGATAAAGTTAAAGATTATGGTATAAAAAGGGTGTGTATAACGGGTGGTGAACCATTTTTTACAGAAAATTTACATATCCTTGTTGAAAGGTTTATAGATGAAGATTTAACGGTGTTTATAGAAACTAACGGCACGTTATGGAATGAAAAGTTAGAAAGTCTCGATTGGTCAAAAATCTATATAACTTGTTCTCCTAAGCCACCTTTTTATTTTGTTCACAAAAAACTGCTTCCCCATATCAGTGAGCTTAAATTTGTTATAGATGATAATATTAAACTTTCTGATATAGTTAAACCTGAGTATATAGATATTCTAAAAAATGACACTATAGTTTTACAGCCGGAAAGTAACAGGAGAGAGATGGTTGAGAAAGCCTTAAATATTCAGGATCAGCTTTTGAAGGTAGGTGTGGAAAGTAGAATAATACCACAATGTCATAAAGTCCTTAATCTTCCTTAATCCCTGAATGTATTTAGTATTTTTGCTATCTCCATCTGTCTATCAAATACGTACTTAGCTATCGCATCTTCAAGTTTTACAGACGATTCTATAAATTTTGCACCTACTTTGTATAGATCCCCGTTAGCTTGGGTTTTATATAAAATTTTAATTTTAGCATCGTACTCTTTTCCATCTATCTTCAGTTTAACTTTGTGGATGTTGTTTTCCTTTATATCTATACTTTTATCTATCTTAAAGCCTATTCCTCCTTCTGATATATCTCTTATATGTAAACATAAACCAAGCTCACTATCTTCCATGATTATAGGATTTTTATTAGAACACTTAACTCTCGGATAATCTCTCTTTAGTTTAGGTTCTATTGCAAACGATGGAAAAGATGTAAT
>JBBFMH010000135.1:0-3059 GCA_037478615.1 Hydrogenothermaceae bacterium | reverse complement strand
AAAGTTGGAACAGTGGCAGATTTTGAAAGGTGTTCTATAACTCTCTTCTGAAATATAGGTATATCTAAGGTTTTATAGATATTATTGTCTTTTATATACCTGTATATGTTCTCTTTTGACAACTTACCTTGAAGGTCTTTGATTAGTTTATCAATATCTATGTTATACTGTTTTAAATTTTCTAAGGTATCTTTATCTATATACTGAGAGTAAAGATACTCTCTTACATCTTTTTCATGTGCCGGAGATGGAACTTCCCCTTTTTCTTGTAGTTCTTTCAGAGGAAGTCCAAAATCTGCTGAAAGTTTTTTTGCATACGGTGATGCTAAGGCTTCCTTAACTGCCTCGGTTTGCTGTTGAATCCGCTCCTGTATCTTTGGAGTTTCCTCTACGATTTCCGGAGTAATTTTTTCTTCAACCTTTACGGATATCTCTTCTTCCTGTGTTTTAGTTGGAGATGTAATGGGTACTTCCTTTGTTATCTCTAAAATTGCTATAGGTTTTCCAACCTCTACTTCCTGTCCCTCTTCTGCAAGAATCTTTTTTAAGATACCATCTTTGAAAGCCGGAACCTCTTGAATAGCTTTTTCTGTCTCTATCTCAACAACTGGTTCATTTTTCTTGACATAATCTCCTTCACTTTTAAGCCATCTAACTATAACTCCACTTTCCATAGTATCTGTTAATCTTGGCATTGTTATCTCATAATCCATTTTCCTTTCCCCAGTTTATTATTTTAGTGGCTATTTTATCCGGAGTAGGTATAGAAAAAAGTTCAAGTTTCCTGTTATAGGGGGTTGGGGTATCCTCTGATGTGACTCTAAGAGGTGGTGCGTCAAGGTAGTAAAAACAGTTTTCCATAACTTTTGTAATTATTTCTGAAGTAAAACTACCTGTTTTTGGCTCTTCTGAAACAACAACCAATCTCTTGGTCTTTTTAACTGATTCATACACTAAATCAAGATTAAGAGGACTAAGAGATGTAAGTTCAATAACTTCAACAGTTATCCCTAAGTTTTTTTCAACCTCTTTAACTGCCTCTAAGGAATCATGTAACATTTTTAAGTATGAGACTAATGTTATATTCTGTCCATTTTTTATAACTCTCTGTTTTGTTACATCAAAGTTCTCTACTTCATAGAACGGAAAATCCTGAGAGTAAAGTAGAAGATGCTCCAGAAATATCACAGGGTCATCTGAAAGGATTGCCTGTTTTAATCCATAGTAAGCTGTCACACTATCAGATGCTGTAAATACCTTAAGACCAGGAATAGAAGCAAAAATTCTCTCCAAAGATTGGGAGTGCTGTGCTGCAAGCTGTTTTGCCACTCCTTGAGGCATCCTTATTGTAAGAGGAATACATAGGTCTCCACCACTCATATACCTTATCTTTGCAAGTTGGTTTACAATCTGATCATATGCAAGTAAAGAAAAATTTACTGTCATTATCTCTGCCACCGGACGAAGACCACCCAGAGCCATACCAATGGCATTTCCTACTATAGAGTTCTCTGCTATTGGTGTGTCTATAACTCTCTTTTCACCGTATTTTGAGAACAGTCCATCTGTAACCCTATAGTTTCCACCGTAGAATCCTACATCCTCACCTAATATAACAATTGTGTCATCTATCTCCATCAACTCATCCATAGCTTTTTTTAAAGCATCTCTGTATAACATCTCTTAATCCTCACAGAATACATCTTTGTAAAGTTCCTCTAAATCCGGCTCCTTAGAGTTTAGAGCAAACTCCACAGCTTCCTCTATTTCCATCTCAACTTTTCTGTCTATCTCTTCTACAAACTCCTTTGTCAATAAACCTTCTTTAAAGGCTTTTTTTAACAGATTATCAATTGGATCTTTCTCCTTAGCTATCTTTAACTCCCTTGGTGATCTATAATCTCCACCATCGCTCATAGAATGGGGTTCGTATCTATAAGTCAATGCTTCTATGAAGTAAGGTTTACCCTCCTCCTGAATATACTCCTTTGCTAAAGAAACTGCCCTATGTACCTCAAAAACATCCATACCATCTATCTGAACTACAGGCATATAATCCTTTGCTTTTTTATACAAATCTTTAAAAGCTGAAACTCTATCTATCCTTGTTCCTATCGCATAGTAGTTGTTCTCACAGAAAAACAGAACCGGAACCTGATAAACAACTGCCAAATTCAAAGATTCATAAAAATTTCCGGAGTTTGTAGATCCATCTCCAAATGCAACCATAACACCATCGGATTTACCGAGATATTTCTTAGCATAAGCAAGTCCGACAGCATGGGGTATATGGGCTCCAACTATAGCATTTCCTCCATAGAAATTAAAATTTGAACTGTAAAAATGCATAGACCCACCTTTCCCTTTTGAAACACCGGTTATCTTACCGAAAAGTTCAGCCATCAGAATCTTAGGAGATATACCTCTTGCAATGGCATACACATGGTCCCTATAATGGACAAAAAATTCACCATTTCCAAATCCAAGGATAGCACCTACATGGGTTCCCTCTTCACCAATTGCAAGATGTAAAAAACCTCCTATATTACCTTTCATATACTCTTCTTTCGCTCTAAGCTCAAACTCTCTTCCAAGTTTCATATAGTAATAAAACTTCTCAGCTAAGGATTTACTCATCTCTTTCCCCGGTAGGTTGATAACAGTTTTAAATTTAACTTGACCTTTTACTAAATTCAACATCTTTATTAAAAAATCTGTAAACGATAGGTAAAACTATAAGTGTAAGTAAAGTTGATGTAAATATACCACCTACAACCACAACTGCTATTGGTTTTTGGACTTCTGAGCCTATATCCGACGTTAGTAAAATAGGTATAAGTCCCAATGACGAAGCTGTTGCTGTTATAAGTATAGGTCTCAATCTTAACTTTGTGGCTTTATCAATGGCACTATCTATATCTAATCCTGACTCCAAAAGCTGTCTAATGTAGGAGATTAAAACTACACCGTTTAATGTTGCAATACCAAAAACAGCTATAAAGCCTATGGAAGCTGGAACAGAGAGATTAAATCCGGATATATACAGAGCTAATATACCT
>JBBFMH010000134.1:0-3076 GCA_037478615.1 Hydrogenothermaceae bacterium | reverse complement strand
AGAATACTACAGAGATATAAAGAGTTACAGGAGATTATAGCTATACTTGGTATGGAAGAGCTTTCTGATGAAGATAAGGCTATAGTTGGAAGAGCAAGAAGATTACAAAGATTCCTCGCTCAAAGATTCCACGTTGCAGAGCAGTTTACAGGTCAGCCAGGTTCTTACGTTAAGAAAGAAGAGACTATACAATCCTTCAAAGAGGTTGTTGAAGGAAAATGGGATCACCTACCAGAACAGGCGTTCTATATGGTTGGTGGTATTGAAGAGGCTAAAGAAAAAGCTGAAAAGCTCGGAGCTAAAGTTTAATTATATATGGGAGGCTCTGTCCTCCCCTTAAAACAAAAGGCTAAAGATGGAAAATATACTTCTCTTAATGGCGATTTTCTTTGTGGTCGTATTAGCAGCTGGAATTATCGGAATGAAGATAAGTAAGTAAAATGGCTTTTAATCATAGTTTATCAAAAGAAGAGATTATTAATGTCCTAAAAAATCTAAAGCCGATTTTATACGAAAATTTCGGTATAGAAGAAATAGCTCTTTTTGGGTCATTTTCTAGGGAAGAAGCCAGTAGTGATAGTGATATAGATATACTTGTAATTAAAATGAAAGAGAAGAATGGTTTAATACTAGCTAAAGCGAAAAGATTTTTGTCAGATTATTTTGGTAGAGAAGTAGATATTGGATTATATGATTCTCTTAGACCTTATATAAAGCATAAGATATTAAAAGATTTAATAAATGTATAAAAGAAATCCTGAATTATTTTTATTTGATATTTTAGTTGCTATTTTAAAGATAAAGGAGATAGTGAAAGATATCCATACAGCTGAATCTCTTCAAAGAGATTTTATTAAATGGGATGCCGTTATTAGAGAATTTGAAATAATAGGAGAAGCTGTTAATAAACTTATGAAAATAGGAACTTTAGGAGAAGAAAAAAGAGAAATTGTAGATTTTAGAAATATTTTAATCCATGAATATTTTGGTGTAGATCCTGAAATTGTTTGGAGTGTTATAAAAAAGGATCTTGATAATCTTTTCGAAGATATAGTAGATGTTTTAAAAATTTCTGATAGAAAAACTGTTTTGGAGTTGATAGATTTTATAGAAAAAGAGAATGAATATCTTGATTTTATTATAGAGTTTTTAGTTGATTTTAGAAAATCTCTTTAAATCTGTCTATTCTGCATCTTGCCAATGCTTCAAAGTCGTAATTTGCCGTTTTACCTGTATTTTTATATCTGAGATAGCCGGTGTATGCTACCATTGAGCCGTTATCCGTACATAGGAAAATAGGAGGTATGTCTAACTTTATACCTTCTTTTTCACATTCCTTAGATAGCTCTTCTCTCAGCTTTGAGTTTGCAGAAACTCCACCAGCTACTACAAGATGATTCACTTCAAACTCTTTACATGCATCTATACTTTTCTTTACAAGAACATCTACGGCTGCATTTTGAAAAGAGGTTGCTATATCTTCTTTTGAGTATATACCTTTCTGAATCTCTCTAATGGTAGCACTTTTTAAACCACTAAAAGAGAAGTTAAATCTGTTCTCTTCTTTGTCATGTATAAGAGGTCTTGGTAGTTTTACAACCTCTTTACCTTCTCTTGCTAATCTATCTATTATTGGACCTCCTGGAAATCCAAGTCCCAAAGCTCTTGCTACTTTATCGTAAACTTCACCTACGGCATCATCCAGTGTTCCACCTAAATAGATGTAATCTTCAAATCCTTTTACAAGAACAAGCTCTGTATGACCTCCGGAAACAACCAGAGCTATAAATGGATACTCTATCTCTTCTTTTCCTATGAAGTTTGCAAATATGTGGGCTTCTATATGATGAACCGGCACAAGTGGTTTGCCAGTGATGTAAGACAATGCTTTTGAGCCTGAAACTCCAACAACAAGAGAAATTATCAATCCGGGACAGAAGGTTGATGCAATTATCTCTATATCTTTTAGGGTTATATTCGCATCATTTAAAGCTTTATGGATTACAGGAATAAAATTCTTTGTATGTTCCCTTGCTGCAAGTTCAGGAAATACACCACCCCAAGTTTCGTGGATTTTAACCTGAGAGGATACTACGTTAGATAGTATCCCCTTTTGGGAATCATACACTGCAACTGAAGTGTCATCACAGGAACTTTCTATTCCTAATACAACCATCAGTTGTTTTTAGCAAAGTTTAGTATTTTTATAGCGTTTATGGCAGCTTCAAGTTGAGGGTCTTTCACTATATCGTCTTTTCCGTTCATCTTCGCTTCCCTTTCGGCTTTTGCTTTCTCTTCCTCCTGCTGTTCTGTAAGTTTAACGATGATATCCGGAGTTATACCTTTATTCATTATCATACTTCCGGTTGGTGTGTAGTAGTGGGCTACTGTTAATTTGACACCAGAACCATCTGGAAGAGGCACAAGGGTCTGAACAGAAGCTTTTCCAAAGGTAGTATCTCCTACTATTATAGCTCTCTTGTTATCCTTTAAAGCTCCTGTTAAAATCTCGGAAGCACTGGCAGATCCTTTGTTAACTAAAACGGCTATCGGTATATGTGTAGGAATTACAGGATCAGATTGTGAGTAAAACTCCTCTCTATTCTTAGGGTCTCTTCCCTGTGTATAAACTATAAGTTTTCCCTTCGGAAGTAACATATCTGCTATGGTTACCGCAGAAGTTAGGAGTCCTCCCGGGTCATTTCTTAAGTCTATGATGATGCCTTCTTTATTTTTAAACTGTTTTAATGCTTTTTCAAACTCCTGTGCTGAGTTCTCTTGAAACTGGGTAAGTCTTATGTATCCGATTTTCCCATTTTCTATCTCTTTTGCTTTCACACTTTTAACTTTGATTATGTCCCTTGTTATTTCCACTTTAAACGGCTTATCCACTCCTTTTCTGAATATTGTTAGAGTAACTTTTGTTCCTGGTTTTCCTCTCATCTTTTTAACAGCTTGAAACAGAGTCATCTTATCTGTTGGCTCTCCATCTATCTCAACTATCCAGTCTCCAGCTTTTATTCCAGCTTTGTAAGCCGGTGTGTCTTCTATAGGTGAAACTACAAGGAGCTTGTTG
>JBBFMH010000133.1:0-3281 GCA_037478615.1 Hydrogenothermaceae bacterium | reverse complement strand
CCAAATTTGGACCCAAATATCTATCCGGTAGAAGTGGTTTTCTACAACGAGAGAAAAGAGAAGATAAAAAAGTACCTTCACACTTCTCCGGAATTACAGATGAAAAAAATACTCTCCCAGATAAAAAAAGATATATTTCAGATAACCAAAGTTTTTAGAAATTTTGAAGGTTCTTCAAAACATAAAATAGAGTTTAGTATGTTAGAGTGGTATAGAGTTGATTACTCCCTTGAAGATTTAATGGAAGATACAAAAAGCATATTTATAAATGCATGTAGGTCTGTTTATAATAGTGAAAAATTTAGATACAGAGATCAACTGTTTGATCTTTCAGATTGGGAAAAAATCACTGTTGAGGAGGCTTTTTATAGATATACTGGGTGTTATTTAGATATTGATAATCTAAACAGATTTTTAGAGAGAAAAGAGAAAAATTTTAAATATACGGAAGATTTTGAGGAACTATTTTACAGAGTTTATGCCTTTTATGTAGAACCACATCTTGGAAAAGAAAAACCAACTTTTATATACAACTATCCACCGGAGTTTGCAGCACTTTCCAAAGTAGAAGATGGTAAAGCAAAGAGATTTGAAGTCTATATAAACGGAGTGGAGCTTGTAAATGGTTATCAGGAGCTAAACGATCCTATGGAGCAACTGAAAAGATTCCAGGAAGAGATTGAGAGAAAAAAGAGAGAAGGCTTTAACCACGAAATAGATTATGAGTTTATAGACTGTTTGAAAGACCTTCCTGACTGTAGCGGAGCATCCTTAGGCATAGACAGGCTCTTTATGGTTCTCCTAAACAGGGAGAATATACATTTTTAGTCAAACAAAGCATCTACAAACTCCTTTGGATTAAATGGTTGTAAATCTTCTATATCTTCCCCTACACCTATAAATTTAATTGGAATTTTTAACTCTTTACATATAGGTATGATTGCACCACCTTTTGCTGTTCCGTCAAGTTTTGTTATAACTATCCCCGTAACGTCTGTTGCCTCTTTAAATGTTTTTGCCTGATTTATCGAGTTTTGCCCTATCGTCCCATCTAAAACCAACAATGTCTCAACTGGCTGATTAGATGAAAATTTCTGTATGGTTCTCTTTATCTTCTGAAGTTCTTTCATCAGATGTTCCTTCGTGTGAAGTCTCCCAGCAGTATCTACTATTACTATGTCCTCTCCTTTACTTTTTGCACTGTTTATGGTATCAAAAACAACGGCAGAAGGATCTGCCCCTGGTTGATGTTTCACTATCCTAACACCTACCCTGTTAGCCCAAACTTCAAGTTGATCTATTGCAGCTGCCCTAAAAGTATCTGCTGCCCCTAAAACAACAGAGTAGCCATCTCTTTTAAGCATATACGCAAGCTTTCCGACAGTTGTAGTTTTCCCACTTCCATTTATCCCTAAAAACAGTATCACGTTTGGTTTTTCATTTGTAAGATTTAAAATTCCACTACAATCTTTAAGTATGTCGTATAGTTTTTCTTTTAAAAGTTCCTTTAACTGCTCTCCTTCCGTTATCTTTCTCTTTTTACTTTCCTGCCTTAAAAACTCTATAATCTCCTGTGTGGCCTTTGTTCCTACATCAGCTTTTAGTAAAACAGCTTCTATATCTTCAAACAGAGACTCATCTATCTTTCTTCCAAAAGATATCTTACTAAAACCTTCCACAAGTTGTTTTTTTGTTTTCTCTATACCCTTTTTTATCCTCTCAAATACGGATTTAAACATAAAATAACCTCTTCAAAAAAAATTTACGAAAATTATTATAAAACAGATTGAAGGTTAAGGAGATAGCTCCTACAAATTGTATGTAGGAGCCGATAGATTGTCATATAGGATGTTAAATTAATGTATCAACCACATAACATCAGATACCAAGCAAATTCCTCCATACTTTTTTAAAATAGGTCTTAACTGCTGGACTATGTTCATAGCTTTCTGCTCATCACAAGCTGTGAATATATAGCTGTTTTTAAATGCGTCTGTTAACTCATCTGCAGACATCAATCCTCTCTCACCTTTTCCCATAACATCCTTTATAACCGTGTATCCGGATATACCGTTTTTGTCAAAAACTTCAATAACCCTATCTAAATGGTAACTGTCAATGACTACTTCAATCTTCTTCCTTGCCTCCATTTTATCTTACCCCCAGATTAAATTTACGACAAAATAGTATAACGGTAATCCGAAAGTTATATTAAACGGAAATGTTATTGCTAAAGCCATAGTTATATATAAACTTGGATTTGCTTCGGGGACAGATAACCTCATAGCAGCAGGAACAGCTATGTAAGATGCACTTGCAGCGAGAACAGACAACATAAAGATATCTCCCTTTTGAAGGCCAAATATAGAACCTAAGATGATGGCCAACATCGCATTAAAAATTGGCATAAAAATACCAAAACCCACTAAAAACATACCAACCTTTTTGACATCTCCTATTCTTTTTGCTGCTATAATTCCCATATCAAGTAAGAAGAAAGCTAACATACCTTTAAAAAGAGTCCAAAAAAGTGGCTCCATAGCCTTCCATCCCTTCTCTGCTGTTATATATCCTATCAATAGAGACACCATTAAAAGATACACTGAAGGATTAAAAACAGCCTCCCTTAAAATTTCTTTCCAATCTGTTTTCTCACCATTATTTTTAGTATTTGCAAAGAGATTTAACATTATAAGTCCTATTATTATAGCCGGAGATTCCATCAGAGTCATAGCTGCTACCATGTAGCCACCAAATTTAATCCCAAGAGACTCTAAAAAAGCTCCTGCTGTAACAAAAGTAACAGCACTGATAGAACCATAAGTAGCTGCTATTGCAACAGCATTATGTATATCCAACTTTAACCTAAGAATAAAAAATGAATATATGGGAACCAACGTAGCCAAAAATACTGATAACCCTAAAACTGTTATAACATCAGATGTTATCCCACTCTTTGAAAGCTCATATCCTCCATGTATTCCTATAGCTATTAACAGGTAGAGAGAGAATAGTTTTGGTAATGGTTGTGGTATCTCCAAACCTGTCCTAAAAAATACAGACAACATACCTGCAATAAAAAACAGGATAGGTGGGTTAAGTATATTCTGTAACACTAAATCAAACGCCATTATATTCCTCCAAAAAAATTTTAAAGTATTTTATTTGCAAAATATTTTATTTTGAATATTTTTAATCCTAAAACCTCAACATATTGATATGGTATAATGAGTTGCCATCCCTTTTATAAAAAAGTTATGGAGATGATGATATGAGAAAGG
>JBBFMH010000132.1:0-3375 GCA_037478615.1 Hydrogenothermaceae bacterium | reverse complement strand
AAGCAGAAGGTGAGAAAGCTGTGGAGAAATTTGTAGAAAATATCATAGGAAGGAAGCTTATTAAAGAAGAATATATAGATATCCTTACAGATTTAGAAATCTATAAAGATGTAAAATTGCTATATAATAAGGTTAATAGCTTCTATGAAGATTCAAAAAGGGTTTATTTGGATTTAAGGAAAAAAACCGAAGAAAAATTTGAAAAGGGAGAAGTAGAAAATAAAAGAAAAGAAATTTTAAATTTAAAAGGTGTGGAATGTCCATTTAACTATGTCCAAGCAAAGTTAAAAATTAGAGAGATGCCTGTGGGAGCTATTTTGGTAATCAATATAGATAACCAAGAAAACGCTGTAAGTGTTGCAAATAGTTTAAAGGATGACGGTCATGAAATTGTAGACTTTTACCAAGATGATAAAGAATATACAATTATTGTAAGAAAGAGATAAATTTTTATATGGTGAAGTTGCATGGTTGACAAAATAACTTTGGTAACAAAGGATGAAAATATCTTAAGAGACATAAAAAAATATTTTAAGAAAGTTAATCTTATAGAAGGTAACATAAAGGATCGAAATTTAAATGGTATAGTGTTTGTTAATATCCATGATTTTGGAATTCTTCCCTTCTCTCCTTCGACCGGAACATATCCAATTGCAATAATAAATAAGAAGATTGCTAAATCTAATTCTGCAGCATTGATAATGAAGATAATGTCCAATAACTATTTTGATTTTATAGAATACCCATTAAAAGGAGAAGATATAAAAAATTTGTTAGAAAAAATACAGAAAAAGGAAAAAGATGAGGAAGAAACTTACTACATAAATAATAAGGAATCTGATGAAACTATTCTTTGTCAATATCTCTGCTCTATAATAGGTTCATCTCAGTATATGAAAAACATATGTAAAGTTGCTGGAGAGGCGGCACCAACAGATCTTCCTATATTGATAACTGGTGAAACAGGAACAGGAAAAGAACTTTTTGCTAAAGGTATATGGAAGCTTAGTAAGAGAAAAGATAAGCCATTTATTGCAATAAACTGTGCAGCAATACCAGAAAATTTAATAGAGAGTGAACTCTTTGGTTATGAAAAAGGAGCTTTTACAGGAGCGGAGGGTCAAAAAAAAGGGAAATTTGAGATCGCTGATGGAGGGACAATATTTTTAGATGAAATTGGAGAGATGTCTTTAGAAGTTCAGTCAAAATTACTAAGGGTGTTACAGGAAGGAACTTTCTATAGAGTTGGAGGAGAAAAAGAAATAAGAGTAAATGTAAGAGTAATTGCAGCAACTAATAGAGATCTAAAACAGATGGTAGCAGAGGGTAAGTTTAGAGAAGATCTCTATTATAGACTTAACGTTATAAGCATAGAGCTTCCACCACTAAGAGATAGAAAAGAGGATATTCCTTACATAGTTGAGTGTATTATAAATAAAAACAATGTGAGAATAAATAAAAATATTGAAGGATTTACAAAAGAGTATATAGAAAAACTAAAATCAAGACAATGGAAAGGAAACATAAGAGAACTGGAAAATGTTGTGGTTCGTTCTATGGTGTTTTGCAGAGATAATGTTTTAAGCTTATCAGATTTAGAATTTTTGGAAGAGGAAGAAGAAAAGGTAGGTATTATAGATGAAAATTTAGATAAGAATTTAGAAGACACAATCAAAGCATATATAAAAAAAGGAGATATTGAACAGTTAAAATATAAAGTTGAGTCAATAATGATAAAAGCTGTTTTAGAGAAAACAAATTTTAACCTCTCTAAATCTGCAGAAATATTAAATATCAATAGGTCTACTCTAAGAAAAAAAATTAAAGAGTTTAAATTGTTGTCAGAGCAGTTATAAATAATCAACAATTGGATTATCAAAGTGGAAAAACATAATGTTTTATCTTTAAAATAGTTTTTATGATAGAATTTTTGTTTGGATTTTAAATTTTGGAGGAGATTTTTGCGTCCAGATGGAAGAAAGCCGGGTCAACTGAGAGATGTCAGAATTACAAGAGATTTTAACATCTATGCAGAAGGCTCAGTCCTGATAGAGATGGGGAACACAAAAGTTATAGTGACAGCATCTATCGAAGAAAAAGTACCTCCTTTTTTAAAAGGAACAGGCCAAGGTTGGATAACAGCAGAGTATTCAATGATACCAAGAGCTTCGGAAACGAGAAGTTTAAGGGAAGTTGTAAGGGGATCTCCTTCTGGAAGAACCCATGAGATACAGAGATTGATAGGTAGAAGTTTAAGAGCAGCAGTTGACCTGAAAAAACTTGGTGAGAGGACCATATGGGTTGACTGTGATGTTATACAGGCAGATGGAGGGACAAGGGTAGCATCTATAACGGGAGCGTTTATAGCGGTTGCTGATGCCATGATTAAAATTACAAAAGAAAATAAAGTAAAATCTAATCCATTAAAAGATTATGTTGCAGCAATAAGTCTTGGTAAAGTAAAAAATGAGATAGTAGTTGATCTTAACTATGCAGAGGATTCAACAGCACAGGTAGATATGAACCTTGTTATGACAGGGAAAGGTGAGTTTGTTGAGATTCAAGCTACCGGAGAAGAAAACACATTTTCGAGAGATGAGTTTAATAAGATGCTTGATTACGGAAAGTTAGCTATACAGAAGCTTATACATATTCAAAAACAGTTTGTAGAAGGGATACCATCAATATCCCACTGGGAAAGGAAAGATATTAAAGAGTTTGTTTATTTAGACAGATAGGAGGTAAAAAGTGAAAGAAAGCCTTATCATACTTGGTTCCCAATGGGGAGATGAAGGAAAAGGAAAGATAGTTGACCTTTTGGCTCCGGAGTTTGATTATGTGGTTAGATATCAAGGTGGAAGTAATGCAGGACATACAGTTATAGCAAACGGCAAAAAATACACTCTCCATCTCATACCTTCCGGAATACTCCATGAAGGTGTAAAAAATGTTATAACAAACGGTGTAGTTGTTGATATAGATGAGCTTCTAAAAGAGATGGATAAAGTAAGAGAAGTGGTGGGAGATTTTAAAGGAAAACTGTTTATAAGCGAAAGGTCCCATATAGTTTTTCCTTACCATAAAATACTTGACAGCTTATCAGAAAAATCAAAAGGAAAAGATAAGGTAGGGACAACTTTAAAAGGTATAGGACCTACCTATATGGCTAAATATGCAAGAAGTGGAATAAGAATGGTTGACCTATTTGACCCACCTTATTTTAGAAATAGATTAGAAAAAGCTTTTAACGAAGCAAAAGAGATAGCTCAAAAAGTTTATAATGAAAATTTTGATATAGATTTAGCTAAAGTTTACGATGATACATTGAGAAATTTTGAAAAGATAGCAGACCTAATTACAGATACATCTTTACTC
>JBBFMH010000131.1:0-3382 GCA_037478615.1 Hydrogenothermaceae bacterium | reverse complement strand
TATTTCTCAACTTTTCCTTTAAAGATTTAACTATCATCCTCTTCTCTTTAAGTGAGTGGGCTTGAGGTAGATATATCTCAAGTATGAGACTACCTATTACCACTTTTTACAACCTCATACAGTTTTAATATCTGATGTAAATCTAACTCTTCTGTCCTACTTTCAGGGTTTATATCCGCTGATTTTAAAAGCTCTGTATCTATCTTAGTTCTAAGCATCTTTCTCCGGCTCTGAAATATTTTTGATAAAAATTCTCTGTAATCATCTATATCCGTTATCTGTATGTTTTCTTTGGGTATTAGTTTTATAACGCCGGAGGTTACTTTCGGAGGTGGATGGAAAAATCTTGCCGGGACACTCATTATGTATTCAGGTTTATAAAAAGTCTGTATAAAAACAGAAAAAAATGTGTAATCTTTAGTCCTTGGTTTTGCTATAATTTTCTCTGCCACTTCCTTCTGAACCATGAAAACAGAGAATTTAATATTACTTAAAAAGTAAACTGTCTTGATTATTATGTTTGATGCCACATTATACGGAAGATTTCCGGTAAACTTGACTTTTCTGTTATTAATTACTGAATTTAAATCTACATCGAAAAAATCAGCCTTTATAAGCTCAAAGTTTCTGTAATCTTTAAATTTTTCTTCAATTATGGGATAAGCTGTTTTGTCTATCTCTATACCATAGACTACCAGTGGATTTCTTGACAGAATTTCCTCAGTCAGATAGCCAGTTCCAACCCCTATCTCTATTATAACATCTTCTTCCTTTACATCTAAAACATCAACTATCTTTGTTATAACATCCTTTGATATAAGGAGATGTTGTCCAAACTGTTTCTTTGTTTTAAAGTTTTTATCCATTAATCTCTTGACACTTTTTCAATATAAGTTCTCTTATATCCTCTTTTATATCTTCTGACATTAAGGCAAAATCTATTATAGCTTTTAAATACCCTAACTTGTTTCCTGTGTCGTGTCTTATACCTTCTATATCCTTTGAGTATATGGCTTCTCTTTTTAGTAGATTAACCATTGCATCTGTGAGTTGAAGTTCTCCTCCTTTTCCGAGAGGAGTTTTTTCCAGCTCTTCAAATATCGTTGGTGTAAGGACATACCTACCTATTATAGCTGAGGTTGAAGGTGCTTCTTCAGGTTTTGGCTTCTCTACCATGTAATCAACGAGTTTTATACTTTCTGTAATACTCTTACCGGCAACTATCCCATATTTACTAACATCTTCCTTTGAAACTTCCATCGTTCCTATTACGGATTTTCCAAATTTATAATATGTTGAGATAAGTTGTCCTATGGCAGGTTGTTTATCATTTATAATTAGTTCATCTCCGAGTAATACAGCAAAAGGTTCATCTCCAACTATATGCTTCGCTGTTAAAACTGCATGTCCAAGTCCGAGCTGTTCCTTCTGTCTTACATAAACAAACTCTGCCATATTTGATATTTCTCTAAGTTCTTCTACTAACTCCTTTTTCCCATTTTTAAGTAGTATGTTTTCAAGCTCAGGGTAGTAATCAAAGTAATCTTCTATAGCTCTTTTGTGTCTTCCCGTGACGAATATGATAGTCTCTATACCGGACTTTACAGCTTCTTCAACAATGTAATGTATTATAGGCTTATCTATTATAGGAAGCATCTCTTTTGGTGTTGATTTTGTAGCAGGTAAGAATCTTGTTCCAAAACCTGCAACAGGGATAACAGCTTTTTTTACCTCTCTCATCTCTCTATTCTCTTTAACACTTCTTCGTAATACTTTGTAAGTTCTCCAAGGTTTAGTCTAAATCTGTCTTTATCCATCCTCTCTCCGGTTTTTTCATCCCAGAATCTACATGTATCCGGAGATATCTCATCGGCAACCACTATTGTTCCGTCAGATTTTTTACCAAACTCAAGTTTAAAATCTACCAGAATAATTCCGTGGGACCTCATAAAATCTTTTAATATATCATTCACTTTAAGGGCGATGGTTTTTATTGTATTTATATCTTTATCAGAAGCAATATTTAAAGCTCTTATATGTTCATAACAGATTATTGGATCTCCAAGGGCATCATTCTTTAGATAAAACTCTATAAGTGGCGGGTTAAAAACAGTTTTCTCTTCTATACCAAGTCTCTTTACTATACTTCCGGTTGCCATGTTTCTCACAACCACTTCAACAGGTATAATCGTAGTTTTATATGCAAGCATCTCTCTATCTGAAAGTTGCTGTATGAAATGGGTTGGTATACCTTTTTCATTTAAAAGTTTAAAAAACAGGGATGATATCTTATTGTTTAAAACACCTTTACCTTCTATCACATCTTTTTTCTGGGCGTTAAATGCGGTTGCTTCATCTTTAAAGTATATTATCACTTTGTCCGGTTCATCCGTTTTATAAACTATCTTAGCTTTTCCTTCATAAAGTTTTTCCATTATTCCTCCTATAAATTCTCTTTACCTATCAAAGAGAAGTATCTATAATTAGAGTTTGATAAAAGTTTAAACATCTCTTGGGCTTTTTGAGTGTTTCCCTCTTTTTTGTATATGAAACCAAGTAAAACTCTGGAAGAGTAGAAGTTATAGTTTTTCTGGTCAATGCTTTCAAGTACTGATTTTGCATCTTTTAGTTTATTCTCTTTGTAGTCAGTATAAGCTATATACTCATTTACTCCACTTCTTAGGTCTGTTTTAAGTAGTGCTAAAAGTTGATTTGCTGATTTTTGGTCTTCTTTGCCACTTTCCTTTTCAATCAAAATTTTATAAGCAAGAACTACTTTGTACAGATCAGTTGATCTGTACTCTTTTTCAAAGTCTGATATAAGTTTTTTTGCTTCATCTATATTGTTCTCCGATAGCTGACTGTTTATCTTTGAAAGTAAAATGGAAGCCTTCTCCCTTTTTTCTTTGTCTAATTTTTCCTTTAAGTAAAATCCAGCTGCTCCTACCAGAACAATAAATAATAGACTAACAACTAATTTCCATCTCTTTTTTAAAAAGTCATAAACAGAGTAAAGTTTGTATTCTAACTCTAAATCAACATCTTTCTCTATTGGCAGTTTTTCTTTCTCCAACTTTATTACCTTCGTCAAATTTTTTGAAAACTATTATATCTTAATTTTAAACTCTATTGCTTTTGATAGAGTAAACTCGTCTGCGTTTTCTAAAACAGCACCGAAAGGAAGACCGTATGCTAATCTTGTTATTGATACATTCTTATTTTTTAGTAGATTCTGAATATAGTTTGCCGTTGCTTCTCCTTCAACAGTGGGATTTGTAGCTATTAAAACTTCTTCTACCGCAAACTCTTCAACTCTCTTTAACAGTTTGTCTATATTTAAATCCTTTGGTGTTATCCCTTCCAAGGGAGATAACCTACCTCC
>JBBFMH010000130.1:0-3383 GCA_037478615.1 Hydrogenothermaceae bacterium | reverse complement strand
ATCAGAAACTATAAACAGCAAATACGGGAATGTATCAAAAGTCTTAGACCCTTCTACTGTGTTATTACAATTTCCAAAGGGGGTAGATAAACCTTCATTCTTAGCGGAGATATTGAGCCTTGAGATATCTTCTGACAATATACCAACGATTGTTATACATGAGAGAACTGGAACTGTTATACTGAGTGGAGATATAAAGATAGACCCTCCTGTCTATGTATCTCACGGAAATATCTATGTTATGGTTGAATCTACACCGGTTGTGTCTCAACCTCAACCTTTTGGACAGGGGCAGACGGTAGTTACCCCGCAAGTGCAAACCAAAGTCGTTGAAGAGAAAGGTAGAATTATACCTATAGAGTCGGCATCTGTGAAAGATCTGGTTAAAGCTCTAAATGACCTTGGGGTTTCACCGAGAGACCTTATAGCTATCTTACAGGCTATAAAAAGTGCCGGAAAAATACATGCACATATAAAGGTTATGTGAGGTGGTAGAGTATGATAGGAAAGATAAACTTCTACTATGATATGCAGAATCTAAATCAGATAAAGACTCCGGAAGAGGCTGCTAAAGCCTTTGAAACTATGTTTTACTCTTTCCTTATGAAAGAGATGGAAAAAAGCATTCCTTCTGGATCTACGTTTTCTTATAACTTCTACTTTGATATGTTTATGATGCAGTTAGCCCAGGTAATATCAGACTCTGACCAGACAGGTTTGAAAAACTATTTACTTCAAGCAATAAAGTCTTATCAGGAAAACTTAGAAAGAGGTAATGTTGGAGAAAATAATACAGTTTCTGACCAAAGCAAGTAAATACAGAGATGCGATCCTAATTGTTCTTATCATCATAATACTTGCATCTCTTGTTTTACCCATTCCCCCTTTACTACTTGATATTTTACTTACGGCATCTATAACATTTTCTATGTTAATTTTGATGGTAACTGTATATATAGGTAATCCTCTTCAACTTTCTTCTTTCCCTTCTTTACTATTACTTGCAACACTTTTTAGACTTTCCTTGAATGTGGCATCTACAAGAAGAATACTACTTCACGGACATGAAGGTCCTGATGCTGCAGGACATGTTATACAGGCTTTTGGTCAGTTCGTTGTTGGTGGTAATTATGTTGTAGGACTTATAGTTTTCGCTGTGTTGGTTGTTATAAATTACATCGTTATTACAAAGGGAACTGAGAGAATATCTGAAGTTGCAGCAAGATTTACCCTTGACGCTATGCCCGGAAAACAGATGAGTATAGATGCAGATCTAAACAGTGGTCTTATAGATGAGAAGGAGGCTCAAAGGAGAAGGCAAGAGATACAGAGGGAGGCAGATTTCTACGGTGCTATGGATGGTGCAACAAAGTTTATAAGAGGTGATGCTGTAGCCGGAATTATAATAACATTGATCAACATAATAGGTGGAATCATTATAGGAATGGTTCAGAGAGGAATGGATTTTGGGTCAGCTCTAAATAACTTCACAATACTTACAATTGGTGATGGATTAGTATCCCAGATACCTGCTTTGATAACTTCTACCGCTGCCGGACTTATGGTAACAAGAGCTGCATCAGAGATGGATTTAGGTAAAGAGATAACATCTCAACTTACAGGCTATCCTAAAGCTCTCTTTATGTCTGCAGGAGCTATATTTTTAATGGGGATAGTCCCTGGAATGCCAACTGTACCATTTTTACTTCTATCGTCTATTCTCCTTTCAATAGGGTACTTTATGAGTATAACTCTTAAAGAAAAAGAAAAACAGGAAAAAGAGCAGAAAGCTAAAGAGCTTATAAAGAGTATAGAACAGGAAGAGAAAGTGGAAGATTTTATCCCTCAACCTGAAGTTTTAAGCTTAGAGATAGGATATGGACTTATACCCTATGTAGATGAATCACAAGGTGGAGATATTCCTAAAAGGATAAAAGCTCTG
Source organism: Hydrogenothermaceae bacterium (assembly GCA_037478615.1). Lineage (GTDB taxonomy): Bacteria > Aquificota > Aquificia > Aquificales > Hydrogenothermaceae > JAOABC01. Next base: position 1,441 of record JBBFMH010000130.1, on the reverse strand, counting down.
AGAAAACAGCTGACTAAGGAGCTTGGTATTGTAATCCCTCTGATCCATATAAGAGATAATTTGGAGTTAAAACCAACTGAGTACAGGATTCTCCTGAAGGGTGTAGAGATTGCTAAATATGAAGTTGTGACCGGTAGAGTTTTAGCCATAGATACTGGTATGACAAAGCAAAAACTTCAAGGAGTGCCGACAAAAGACCCTGCTTTTGACCTAAACGCTATATGGATAGATGAGTCCCAAAAGGATACAGCGAAGATGTCTGGATATACTGTTGTAGATATAAGCACGGTAATCATTACACATCTCTCAGAGCTTATAAAGAGATACTCTTATGAACTTCTCACAAGAGAGCAAGTGAAAGAGATGGTGGATAGATTGTCTAAAACATATCCTGTTGTAAAAGATATAGTTCCGGAACGTGTACCTCTTAACATACTACAGAGAGTTTTACAAAACCTACTTAAGGAAAATATACCTATAAAGGACTTACTTACAATAATCGAAACTCTTTCAGATTACACAGATAAAACCACCGATACAGAGGTACTTACAGAGTATGTAAGAGCTTCAATGAATAGGCTTATCACATCTCTATACAGTGTAAATGGTCAGATAACAGCTGTAGTGTTAGGTCCGAAAGCAGAAAAATATATTATGGATTCCATATCTAAGTCTCAAAATGGCTCTCCTTCCGTTAGTCCTGTATTTATTCAGAAGTTGGTGGTAGAGATTTCTAAGTATATGGAGAAGTTTTTAATAAATTCAACTAATCCAATTCTTATAACATCTCCTCAGGTTAGAAGGTATGTTAAAAAAATGGTAGAATCTTATATACAAAATTTAGTTGTTTTGTCGTACTCTGAAATAGACAGTAGAGTGAAACTTAATATAATCGGAGTAGTTGAAGTAGATGAAGGTTAAAGTATTTGAGGGAAAAAGTGTTGAGATAGTTTTACAGCAGATAAAAGCTGAGTTTGGAGAAGGCTTCACAATACTATATCAGGATACTATAAAAGAAAAAACGTTTATTCCATTCATCAAAAGGAAGAAGTATGTTTTTGTTGTTGAAAAGAAAGAGGAAGAAGAAAATATAGAAGAAGTCTTATCTGAAGAGGACATTATCGATGAAAAAGAAGTTAATGAAGAAACAAACAGTTTTGCCCAGATAATAAAAAGGTATGAGACAATAGATGAAGAGAAGGAAGAAGATAGCCAGATAAAAGTAAGAGAAAACTATTTTGATAAACGTCAAACTAAAAAAATAACTATAAATACCGATAATCTTACTGATGATATTTTAGAGGAGTTTACTGGTAAATCCATTGATCTGATTAAACTTCTTATTGAAAAAGATGTAGAGGTAGATGTGGCGAGGGAAGTTGTTAAACATTCCTGTGGTTTTGAGATAGATTCAGGGAAGATGGATTTAAAACATTACACT
>JBBFMH010000129.1:0-3407 GCA_037478615.1 Hydrogenothermaceae bacterium | reverse complement strand
TTCTTAGCGTTAGCCTGAGCAAGCATAGCAGTACCAGACTGCATTAGTATCTGTAATCTTGTGAAGTTTGCCATCTCGTTTGCCATATCCACGTTTCTTATCCTACTTTCAGCTTCAAGTGTATTCACTCTGCTAACTTCATTGTTTGATATTATCTTCTCAAGTTCTATCTGATATGAACCGAATTTAGCAGCCATATCATCTACTGCTTTTATCAATGCGTCAACTGTTGAAACTGTAGCATTTGCGGCAGTTTGAGAAGTAACATCTATACAATATGTTGTAGCTCCTATCAATACAGTAGATACAGCTGTGGTAGATGTTCCGGCAGTTGCTCCAGCAGTTGCTGTTGTCATTGCAAGTTCTTGACTTGTTCTACCACCATAATGAATGGTAAATGTTTGAGTAGTTCCACTAGAGAAAAGATTTAAACCGTTAAACTCTGTATCTTTAAATATTTTACTGATCGCATCAACAAGATTGTTTATATCTTGCTGGATCTGACCTCTTGAGGTAGCATCTGAAGTATTAGAAGCTTGGATAGCCTTCTTTTTGATGTCTGTGAGAATGTTATAAACTTCTTTTAATGCTCCCTGTCCTATCTGTGCTATTGATATACCATCGTTCGCATTCCTTGTTCCCTGTTCAAGAGAAAGCGCATAGTTTCTAAGCTGATTTGAAATGAAGTATCCAGCTGCATCATCCGCTGCTCTGTTGATTCTAAAACCAGTTGACAACCTTTCAAGAGATTTGTTCTGTTGTAACTCTGTGTTGTTTAGATTCACAAGTGTGAAATCTGAAGAGTAGTTGTAGTTAATTCTTAGTGCCATGATTTTTACCTCCTTTTTAATTAATTCAATTTCATTATCGTAAATTTTTATAATTTTTTTAGGAATTTTTCAAACTTTTTACCAGATTTAAAACTTTCTGGTATATATTGACATCTTTAACAGTTTCTAAATATGTTTTATAGAAGTTTATAGCTTCTATTAATTTTCCTTCTTTCTCATAAACTTTCGCAAAGAATAAATTAGCTTGAGGATTTAATGGATTTATAATCAAAGCTTTTTCCATAAATTCCGAAGCTTTATCAGCAAACCCTTTTTCTTGATATATTAACCCTTTCAAACTTAGGATATAATCATCTTCATTATAAATCCTTGATAGTTTTTCCAAGATACTTTCAGCTTTTTTTAGATTGCTATTCTTCTCAATGGAGTAAAGTAATAAACCTATATGTAATCCTCTTGTTTCTTTCCAAATTTCCATTATATCATCAATAACCTTCTGCTTATTATTTAGATTATCTATTAGATTTGGTAATTTTTCAGTAGCAGTAGATTTTGTATATACAGCATAATCTGATATTACAGATATATTTTGATTTAACACTTTATCCATAGATTTCAAAAATTCTATATAATACAGAACTGCCCCTTCTAAATCTTTTTTTATTTCGTATATTTCAGCTTTATTATAGAGAATATCCGGGTAGTTTGGATCTATTTTTAATCCTTCTTCAACAAAGAACATAGCTTTTTCTAAATTATTTAAACTTTTATATACAGATGCCGCATAAACAAAGAAATGTTTCAAAAAAATAGACTCTTTATAAATTTTATCTTTAAATTTATAAAATTTTTCTATATACTTAGAAGCTCGTTTGAGATTTTTATCTCTTTCTTCTATAGATGCCAAAGCTGTATAAGACTGAACGGCATAAAATATGTTTACAATGTAATCAAGAGAGTTTTTATCTTTAATACTCCTTAACTCATCAAATATCAACTTTAAATTTCTCTTCGCTTTATCTCTCTGTACATTCGCCAAACTGTAACCGTAATGTAAAACCTTTACTTGAAAATTCGGAACTAAAATTGTATATGTATTAATGTTTACTACTCTTTCATGGACTTTACCTATCCATTTTATATTATCTGCTTTTTTATGAATATGAACAGTTGTAGAAATCCCCTTTACCTTACCATCAACTCCAACATTCTTGTAAACAGTTTGAATACCTTCATATTCGTCTTTGTTAAAAAGACTGAAAAATGTTTTAAACCTCAGGTATTCGCTCTCTTCAAGCTCCGTATCAGCATCAAAATGCCATATCCACTCACCAGAAGCCTGTTGGACAGCATAGTTTCTCGCATCTGCAAAACCATTCCAATGTCTATGGAAAACTTTACAACCATATTCCTTTGCAATCTCTACTGTTCTGTCAGTAGAACCGGTATCAACTAAAATTATCTCTTTAAATTTACCCTTTATACTGCTTAATAATCTCGATAAATTTTTCTCTTCATTTTTAGCTATTATACATGCAGACACATTCTCTAACATTAAATTCCCCTATAAACTAAAAAAGCAGATAGGCTATCAAACCTATCTGCCAATATATCATAGGAAAATTTCAAATTATCTGAGTAGCTGTAAAACGAGTTGGTTCTTAGCGTTAGCCTGAGCAAGCATAGCAGTACCAGACTGCATTAGTATCTGTAATCTTGTGAAGTTTGCCATCTCGTTTGCCATATCCACGTTTCTTATCCTACTTTCAGCTTCAAGTGTATTCACTCTGCTAACTTCATTGTTTGATATTATCTTCTCAAGTTCTATCTGATATGAACCGAATTTAGCAGCCATATCATCTACTGCTTTTATCAATGCGTCAACTGTTGAAACTGTAGCATTTGCGGCAGTTTGAGAAGTAACATCTATACAATATGTTGTAGCTCCTATCAATACAGTAGATACAGCTGTGGTAGATGTTCCGGCAGTTGCTCCAGCAGTTGCTGTTGTCATTGCAAGTTCTTGACTTGTTCTACCACCATAATGAATGGTAAATGTTTGAGTAGTTCCACTAGAGAAAAGATTTAAACCGTTAAACTCTGTATCTTTAAATATTTTACTGATCGCATCAACAAGATTGTTTATATCTTGCTGGATCTGACCTCTTGAGGTAGCATCTGAAGTATTAGAAGCTTGGATAGCCTTCTTTTTGATGTCTGTGAGAATGTTATAAACTTCTTTTAATGCTCCCTGTCCTATCTGTGCTATTGATATACCATCGTTCGCATTCCTTGTTCCCTGTTCAAGAGAAAGCGCATAGTTTCTAAGCTGATTTGAAATGAAGTATCCAGCTGCATCATCCGCTGCTCTGTTGATTCTAAAACCAGTTGACAACCTTTCAAGAGATTTGTTCTGTTGTAACTCTGTGTTGTTTAGATTCACAAGTGTGAAATCTGAAGAGTAGTTGTAGTTAATTCTTAGTGCCATGATTTTTACCTCCTTTTTAATTAATTCAATTTCATTATCGTAAATTTTTTATTTTTTTTTAGCATAATACATAATGTATGAGTTCTATACATCGTGAACACCTTCACCTAAAAATTTTATCATACTCC
>JBBFMH010000128.1:0-3497 GCA_037478615.1 Hydrogenothermaceae bacterium | reverse complement strand
TTCATATGTCTTGGTGCTACAAATCCCGCTGCTCCGATTAATACAAAGTTTCTCATTGTATTTCCCCCATCAAAAGTGTTTCATAAATTTTTGATATTCTATCCCATGTAAAATTTTTGGCAAATTCAATACCTTTTCTCCCCATCTCTTCGATCAATTCTGGATGTTCCAACAGAAACAGTATCTTTTTCTTTAAATCTATAGGATCTTCTCTCTTAAAACTTATTCCAAATCCGTTTTCTACTACATATTTTAGTTCTGGAATATCAGAAACGATTACTGGTTTACCCATAGCTGCTGCCTCAAGAGCAACTATTGCCTGCCCTTCAAATCTTGATGGGATAAGTAAAAACTTAGAATTTTTTATAAAGTTATATTTTTCTTCTTCATCTAAAAATCCATCAAAGAAAACTTTTCTCTCCAAATTAAATAGCTTTATATATTCTTTTAACCTTTTGATATCTTTACCTTTTCCAGCAATTCTGATTGGAATTTTTAAATCAATGTCCTTTATAGCATTTACTAATATATCTAAACCTTTATTATAAATATCTATTCTACCTATATAAGAAATGTAGCTACCACTACTTATATGTTCTTCTATACGAGATATGCCGTTAGGAATTATAGCTCCATCTACTTTAAATTTATTTTTACTCTCTTGAGAAACAAACATTACTCTTTTAAAAAAACGAGGATAAATGTTTTCTAACACAAAAAATGGAAGTCCAAATATATTATATCTTTTCAAGATATTAACACCTTCTTTGTGATGAAGTTGTAAGATAGATTTTTTAGTAATTAAAAGGGAAAAACATGGATTCCAAGGTGCAAAGTCTTCTATTATTACATCGTATTGTTTATGTATATCTTTTAACAACTCCCAAACATTAATAGCATAAGAGAATGTGCTAATTATATAACTTTTCTGACTTCCAACAAATTTATACTCAAAGTTATCATTAATTTTATAATCTTTAGCTCCAGGATAATTACCGCTTATAACTGTAATAGTGTACCCCTTCTCTGATAATCTCCTGTATATCTCATAAACTCTAACAGCAGCTCCACCACCAACCCACGGATTATTAATATGATCGTAGATAAGATGTAATATTTTCATCTTTTCTGTCCAAACTTGCCATTAAAAAAGTCAAATATACCCTTAAGCAATGAATCTATATTTTTTGGTTGTCTTTTTAAAGCTCTCACGATTAAATACTTTACTAAATAGGATATAAAAACAAAAGGTAAGAAATAAGGATAATGTTTTAGTGTAAATAATAATCCATTCCTTACCCAGTAATAATCTGTCAACTTATTAATACCTCCAGTAGTCCCACCTTCTTTATGGAAAACAACAGATTCACTACAACATAAAAGTTTAGATCCGGATTTTCTGATTCTCAAACCTATGTCAGCATCATCCCAATACAGAAAAAATCTCTCATCAAACAATCCTATTTCCTGCAAAATACTTACAGGTATAAATAAACTTGCTCCACATACATAATCTATATTAGAATTTTTTTTTAAAAAATAAGAATTACCTATAAAAGGAATTAACCTTAGTCCGCAGTATGTTTGAATTTTGCCATCGAAATGTTTAAGTAATGACCCTATAGCTCCAACCTTTATCCCCAAATAAGTAGCATCTCTATAACATTTAATTAAATTACACAAAGCTTCTCTATCTACAATTGTATCGTTATTTAAAATCCATATAAATTTATAATCGGATCTTAAAATCAATTTAATAGCTGAATTATTTCCACCTGTGTAGCCAATGTTTTTCTCGTTCTTTATTATAAAGACTACTATCTTTTGATTATCAACTTGCTGAATAGCTGTTCTGAAATCTACATATACATAATCAATGTTTTTTTCCTTTAAAAAGCTTACGATCTTCTCTACAGACCCATCTTCCGAATTATTATCTACAAAATATATATCAAAAGACCTACAACTCATCTGTAGGAGACTATCTATACATACTTTACTATCTTCCCAGTTGTTCCAATTAAGAACAACTATAGCGGTTTTTTCCAAACTTTAACCTCCAAACCATTATTGCAGCTTCTATGGCTATCTTCCGACTCATCTTTGAAGAACCACTACTTCTCTCATAGAATATTATAGGAATTTCTCCAACTTTAAACCCAAGTTTATAAGTTTTGTAAGCCATTTCTATTTGGAAAGAGTATCCATTTGATTTAATCTTATCAAGCATAACTGTTTCTAAAACTTTTCTTCTATAACATCTAAATCCACTCGTTATATCAGATAGATCTTTTAATCCAAGTATAGTAGTTGCATACCAATTAGCAAATTTTGATAAAAGAAGTCTCTTAAAATCCCAACCAACCACACTTATAGTGTTATTCATATACCTTGAACCTATAACAAGATCAAAACCTTCGTTTATTTTATCAATAAATTTTGGTATGTCCTCAGGATTATGGGATAAATCACTATCCATCTCAAAAAATAGATCATAATCCTTTTCCAATCCCCACTTAAATCCAGTTACATATGCAGTTCCCAATCCAAGTTTTGCTGGTCTCTGTATTAAGTTAACTCTATCTGTTTTTTTCATCCAGCCTTTAACTATATCTACTGTCCCATCTGTAGAGTTGTCATCAACCACTAAAACATCTAAAAAATCAAACTTAAGTAGACTACATAAAACTATATCTATGTTATCCCTTTCGTTGTATGTTGGTAAAACAACCAGAGATTTAGGATACATCTTGCAAAAGCTCCTTTACCGCATCTATTACCAAGCTTTCATCTAACTCATTTAAACATTTATATTTATCTTTTATTTTACATTCAAGAGGTTTAGGAGAGTAAACAAAACATGGAGAGCAGTCTAAATTTAGCCTCACCACTTTATATGGCTCATTCCAAGGTCTAACCCACACTGGATTAGTAGGTCCAAAGATTCCAATGGTTGGAACATTTAATGCATTGGCAAGATGCATAAGACCTGAATCGTTAGAAACAAACAGGTCCATATTTGATACTATTTTTATAACATTCAATATATCAATATCTACAATAGGTACAGAGTTAGTAGTGTTGGAAGTTATATAGTACACTTCATCTTCTTCCTCTTTACTACCAAAAACATAAAAATCAAAATCTTTAAAATGCCTTATAAGCTTGACAAAATTCTCTTTTTTCCATCTCCTATATTTGTGATTTTTAAATCTACTGCTTCCGGGATGTAATCCTACCTTTACCCTATTTTTATCCTTAATATACTCCTCTCCCTCTAACTTCATCTTCTCATCTATGTATATAGAAAGCTTTGGAATAGGTACATCTTTAGTATCAATACCAAATAGTTCCAATAGCTTTACATTTTCCTCTACACAGTGAAGTATTGGATCTTCTTTTATGGTCTTGTTTTTTAAAAAATTAAATTGAAGTGTATTCTGATTTAGATAGCTATGTCCTATCCTTAATTTTGAGAGTGTAAGAAATGAAAAAAT
>JBBFMH010000127.1:0-3553 GCA_037478615.1 Hydrogenothermaceae bacterium | reverse complement strand
CCAAGGAACGTCTTTAAAGTCTGTATATCCTTCATCTATAACTTTCATCTTAAGTCCGGTTTTAACTCGCTCCGGATTTAAATCTGATCCATAAATTTTCCCTTTGAATCCTTCCTCTTTTAAAGCTAAGGCTAAGGAACCTCCTATTAATCCAAGTCCTATTATAAGGATACCTTTAAATCCGCCAAAATCCTTTTCCATCACTCTCCTTTACTTTACAAGAATTACAGGAACAGGAGAAATAGCTGTGATATAAGATGTGGTACTTCCCAGGATAATCTCTTTTACATAACTATCACCGTAAGCTCCCAACACTACAAGGTCTATATCTTTATCTGATTTTATAAAGTTTTCTATCTGCTCCTCAGCAAGTCCATATTTATCTATAAACTCTACATCTTTTTCAACTATCGTTTTAACTCTCTCTTTAAACTCTTTTACTTTCTCTGAATCTTTCACCATATCTTCAAAAACTGAGATAACCTTTATATTTGTGTTCAGTTTTTCAGAGAGATGTTTAGCAAAATCAAGTCCGTGAACAGATTTTTCCCTTCCATCAAAACAGACAAGGATATTTGTGATAGGTTTAAACTCCTTCATAGGTGTTATCATAACAGGACAGACAGATTTTCTTGCTACTTTCTCTGCCGTTGATCCGATGAGAGACTTTATTATCTCAGAGTGTTCTCCTTTTTTTCCCACAATTATCAAATCCTCTGGGTCAGCCATCTGAACTATCTCATAATCAGGAATACCGTAAGCCTGTGCTATACTACAATCTGCCTGAGCCTGCCTACACTCTGCCGTAAATTCATCTAATATTGTCTGGCTTCTCTCTTCTAAAATCTCCCTTATCTTCACGGTAAAATCAGCATAGGTGGTAAATCCCAATCCTCCGGCTATATCAGCCATAAAAGGTCCTTCAAGAAGCCTTATATCCACTATATTTATCCCTATAACCGGTCTCTTTAAAGATTTTGAAAGGTAAAAACCGTATTCGGAAGCTATCTTTGAAGCTTTTGAACCATCTATCCCTACTAAAATTCTTCCTATCATATCTCTCCCTCACTTTTTAAAAATTTACCCCAAGATTTTACAACTTCATCTATAGCTTTTTCAAATTTATTCTCCTTTGTCTCCCAAACCAATATTCCGGCTTTTGATATTAAAAATCTGACCTGAAAATCTTCCGGATGATTTTTAGTTATCACAATATCAACACTCTGATCCGACAGCACTCTCCCTATCTCTTTCTCATCACTTTTAACATCTATCTTTTTGATTACACCCATCTTATCACTATCCCTTATATCTATAATAACGACCTCTGTAGCAGATGAAAAATCTTTTATACCATCATCTCCATCTGTCAAAACAGCTATTCTCAATCCCTGCTGTCTTACAGGCTCATAATGGATAAATACAGAATCAACATTCTGAACTTCCTCTTTTATACTCTCTGCAAGAGAATCTACTATACTGTGGGCTTCCCTTAATCCCAAATTTTTAAGTAAAATCTCTATCTCTATAAATTTATAACTTCCGGCAACTCTACCTCTTACAATCTTTACTTTTTCTACATAAGGATTTTTTGAAAGTATGGCTTTTATCTTTTCTATATCTTCCTGACTTAGAGAAACGTCAAGTAGTACTTTTATACCTTCTTTAAATATCTCATATCCACTGTGAAGTATAAAGAGAGATACAATAGCAGCAGCATACTTATCAACATTGTGATAACCTAACATAACACCTACCAAACCTATCAAAACTATAGTAGATGATAGAAAATCTGCCCAGATATGCTGCGCATCTGCTACAAGTGTAGGTGAGTTCAACCTCTCTCCGGCTTTTTTCTCAAAACGGGAGTAAATAAACGTAAGAATCATCGCTATGAGAATAACAGCTACCGCAAACTCAGGATTTCTTATCTCCCTTTCATCTTCATTAAAAACAACCTCTCTTATGATCTCATAAGAAGCAAAAAACAGAAAAAAAGATATCACTATGGCTGTTATATTCTCAAGTTTATAAAGACCGTAGGGAAAACTCTTTGGTCTCTTTGCCGATAGTTTTACTCCGATAAGGGATATAACAGATGCTATAAGATCAGAAAAAGAGTGTATAGCCTCGGCTATCAGTGCCAAAGAGCCAGTAATGATAGCAAATATTAACTTAAGTAAAGATAGAAAGAGATTAAGCAGGAGAGAACCTAATATCCATCTCTCCTTTTCTTTCTGATGTTTCAACTCTTACATTCCTCTATAAGTTTGAGAAACTCATCAAAGACATAAAAGGAGTCGTGGGGCCCAGGTGCCGCCTCAGGGTGATGTTGAATTGAGAAAACAGGATAGTTTCTGTGTCTCATACCTTCAACTGTGTTATCGTTTAGGTTTATATGGGTTATCTCTATGTCCGCTGTAAGTTTAGATTCATCTGTTGCATAGTTATGGTTTTGGGCAGTTATCTCAACTTTTCCAGTTTTAAGATTTTTTACCGGATGATTTCCTCCATGATGTCCAAATTCAAGTTTATAAGTCCTACCTCCAAAAGCCCAAGAGAGCAGCTGATGTCCAAGACATATACCAAAGATAGGTATCTCTTTAGCTATTAACTTTTTTATCTGGTCTATCTGATACTTGAGTGTTGCAGGGTCACCTGGTCCGTTTGATAGGAATATACCATCCGGATTTATAGACAGTACCTCTTCTGCAGATACATTATGGGGAAAACAGATCAACTCCAATCCCCTGTCTGTAAGCAATCTGAGAATATCCCTTTTTACTCCGTAATCTATTACTGCAACCTTATATTTAAAATCTGTTTGTTCTTGGTATCCAACAGGCCATCTCCAACTTTTTTGAGTCCATCTGTAGACTTCCTTCTTTGACACCTCTGCAACGAGATTGAGTTCAGATATATCAGGTATGGATCTTGCTTTCCTCACAGCTTCCTGTGGAGATATATCTCCTATACCTATGTATCCTTTCATAACTCCATAATTTCTGAGTATCCTCACAACAGCCCTTGTATCAACACCGAATATTCCAACAACATCGTTCTCTTCAAGATAATCTTGAAGACTCTTTGTAGCTCTGTAGTTTGAATACACTGTAGGAATATCTTTAACAACAAAACCGTTGACCCACACTCTTTCAGATTGATTATCTTCAAGGTTTATTCCGTAATTTCCTATTTCTGAAGGCGTCATAACAACTATCTGACCTTTGTAAGAAGGGTCTGTAAGTATCTCCTGATATCCGGTAATTGATGTGTTAAAGATAACCTCTCCTCCAGTTTCTCTTTTTTTAAATCCGGAGAAGGCATATCCATAGAAAAAATGACCATCTTCAAGGGCAAGTATAGCTCTTTCCATCCAAAAACCTCGAAAGAAATATTCAAAATATTTTACCTTAAATGGTTCTTGTTTGATTAATCTTTTTATAATAAAATATTCATTTAACTTAACAAAAAACTGTAAAGGAGAGAAGTAGATGAACGTAGTAGTAGAATCACAGGATCTTGTTAGAACATTAACAATTACCGATGAAGG
>JBBFMH010000126.1:0-3607 GCA_037478615.1 Hydrogenothermaceae bacterium | reverse complement strand
CCTAAATCAAGACTTAAATAAAGTGGTAAAAGATATAGAAGAGTCCATCTCCTACAAACATAACATTTTTACCTTGATTTTTAAAATTGATAACACAGCTTATAATAGTCCAGAAGTTAAATACATGGAAAGAGATAGCCCAGAGACTTGCCCACGAGATAAAAAATCCGTTGACACCTATAAAACTTTCCGCTGAGAGAATACTTACCCAGTCAAAAAGATCAAACCCAAATCTACCAGAAATTATAGAAAAAAGTGTTTCAGTAATAATAAAAGAGGTAGAGCATCTATCAAATTTAGTTAAGGATTTCTCACAGTTTGGTAAAAACTTTACCAGTCCAAGTATATCATCTATTGATGTATGTAGTTTACTTTATGAACTAAAAGATAGTTATAACTACGAGGATTTTAAAATTGAGATATTATGCTCAGACAAGATTCATATAAAAGCAGACCAAAAACTTTTAAAACAGGCTTTTTCTAATATAATACAGAACAGTTTTGAGTCTGCTTCAAAACTTCTGATTAAAGTAGAGAAAAAGGATAACAAAGTAAAAGTAGAGTTTATAGACAACGGTCCGGGAATACCTCAGGACAATTTAGATAAGATATTTTTACCTTACTTTTCAAACAAACCCAAAGGCAGTGGTCTTGGACTTGCCATATCAAAAGAGATAATAGAAAATCACGGAGGGAACATAAAAGCGTTGTATAATAAAGAAGGTGCCCATATAGTAGTTGAACTTCCGGAGGGATAGATGGCTATAAGAGAGCTAAAGTATGATGAAATAAATCTAGACTTTGATATAAAAGTTTCTACAAAAGAAGTAGAACCATCTTTCTACTTTTTAGGACAGGATAGGGTTGAAAAGGCTTTTGATGTTGGATTAAACACAAAAAGTGAAGGTTATAACATATTTGTAGCTGGAGTTGATGGTAGTGGTAGAACAATTTATACAAAGAAAAAATTGGAAGAAGTTCAGAAAAATCACGAAACTCCGGAAGATATAGTTTATTATCACAACTTTGAGGAACCTTTAAGACCAAAGTATCTTTTATTAAAAAATGGATTTGGAAAAGTCCTATCCCAAAGAATAGACTCAATTATAGAAAGATTGAAGAAAGAAAGTATGAAAGTTTTTGAAGATAAACAGTATGAAGATGAAAAAGTAAAAATACTAAAGGAAGCGGAAGAAAAGAGAGAAAGGATATTTGAAACACTAAGAGATGAAGCTTTAAAGTATAACCTTGGTGTTATTATAACTCCTACTGGAATAAATTTACTTCCGATAATTAACGGAAAGATAATAACGAATATAGAAACACTCTCAGATCAACAGTTTGAAATATATCAATCAAATCTTGAGAAATTTGACGAAAATTTTAGAACATATCTAAGACAGTTAAGGGAAATTGACCATACACTTGAAGAGGCATTAAAAGAACTAAAAAAGAGATTTTCTAATCAACTTATAGATAACATATATTTTATGGTAGAAGAAGAGTTTAGAGAAGATACCAATGTTATAAATTTCATACATTACCATAAACAAAAAGTTATAGAAAACATAGATATTTTCGTAGAATACAAGCTAACAGAGAATAATCCAATTGTAAACAAATCTATAGAACAGGATATAAAACTTTTTAAATTAAATGTTATAGTAGACAACTCAAAAGTTGAAGGGGCACCTATCATCTTTGAAACAAATCCCACATTCAAGAATTTATTTGGGAAAATAGCATATGAAGCATATATGGGGATTTTATTTACATCACACATGAATATAGTTGCCGGAAGTCTACATAGATCAAGAGGAGGATTTCTCGTTTTATATGCAAAAGATATACTTAAAAATTTTTTGCTATGGGAAACTTTTAAGAGAACATTACTTACAAAAGAGATAGCAGTTGGAGGAAATTCAAATATAGATATATTCTCTCTACATATAGGAATAGACCCAGAACATATTCCTTTCAACACAAAGGTTATAATGATAGGAGACAGTTATACTTACGACATTCTTTCGGAATATGATGAAGAGTTTAACAGAATATTCAAGATAAAAGCTGAATTTAATCCCCAGAAAAATATTACAGATGAAGATATAGAGATATTTCCTAAATTTATAAAAAAACTTACAATAGATGAGGATATAAAAGATGTTGATAAAGAAGGGATAAAAGAACTTCTGAAATTTTCTGTTATACTCTCCGGAAATAGAAAAAAGATAAATTTGGTTTTTAACACATTAACAGATATCCTAAGAGAAGCGAATACTATATCAAAAAAAGATGTTATTACAGGGGGAGATGTAAAAGAGGTCATAAACCTAAGAAAGTATAGGATAAATCTAATAGAAGAGAAGATATATGAACTGATAGAAGAAGGTAAATTAATAATAGATATAGAAGGTAAGAAGATAGGGCAGATAAATGGTTTGTCAGTTTATTCTATAGCTGATTTACAATTCGGAAAGCCAAGTAGAATAACAGCTTCTGCCTACATAGGGGAGAAAGGTATTATAAATATAGAGAGAGAAGTTGAATTAAGTGGACCTTTCCACAGTAAGGGAGTTTTAATACTAACAGGTTTTATAGGTAGAAAGTATGGTTCAGATTTTCCACTTACACTTTCCTGTAGTATAGCTTTTGAACAGTCCTATGGAGAGGTAGAAGGTGATAGTGCATCTGCAGCTGAAGCATTGGCTATTTTATCAGAGATAGGAGAAGTACCAGTAAGGCAGGATATAGCTGTCACCGGTTCTATCGATCAACATGGAAATGTTCAGCCAGTTGGAGGAATAAAAGAGAAAGTAGAGGGATTTTTTAGAGTATGTAAAATATTGGGACTAACAGGAAATCAAGGTGTTATAATACCTTCAAAAAATTACGATAACTTAGTGTTAGATGATGAGGTTTTAGAAGCGGTAAAGGAAGGAAAATTCCATATATACACCATAGATAGTATAGATGATGCAATAGAAATACTGTCAGATATGGATTATCAATCTTTCCACAGGAGAGTAAAAGCAAGATTGGAAGAGTTTTTTAAGAACTCTCAAAAAGTTTTTAAACAGAGATAGTTATCTTATCTTTAAGGTGGAAAGGGCGATTATAGACAGGAGGATTGATATTATCCAAACTCTTACAACTATCTTTGGCTCCGGTGTTCCGCTTAACTCAAAATGATGATGTATAGGAGCCATTTTAAAAAGTCTCTTTCCTCCGGTTAATCTGTAATATCCCACCTGGAGTATTACAGATATGGTCTCCAAAACAAATATTCCACCTACTATAGCAAGGACAAGTTCCTGTTTCGTAATTATGGATATCAAACCAAGAGTTGCACCTATGGATAGAGATCCAGCATCTCCCATAAACATCTCTGCCGGGAAGGAGTTAAACCATAAGAATCCAAGTCCGGCTCCAAGAAGAGCCATAATAAAAACTACAAGCTCTCCGGCACCATCTACATAAGGTATAAATAGATACTTTGCAAGAACCACGTTACCGGCAATGTAGGCAAATACTGCAAACGTAGAAACAGATATGAGAGAAGGACCTATGGCAAGACCATCAAGGCCATCTGTAAGGTTAACAGCAT
>JBBFMH010000125.1:608-3612 GCA_037478615.1 Hydrogenothermaceae bacterium | reverse complement strand
CCACTTGATGCTTACCTTAAATTTGTTATGCTTACAGGTGTTTCTAAATTCTCTAAAGTTTCTCTATTCTCCGGACTAAATCAACTACGGGATATAACTTTAAGCCAAGAATACTCTACTATCTGTGGATATACCCAATCAGAATTTGAGACTGTTTTCGCAGATTTATTAAAAGGAGAAAGTTTAGAAGAAATAAAATCTTGGTATAACGGATACTCTTGGCTTGGAGAGTCTGTTTATAATCCCTTTGATATCTTGCTATATTTACAGGAGAAAAAGTTTCATCCATACTGGTTTGAAACTGGAACTCCTACATTTTTAATCAAACTACTTATCAAAAAAAGATTTTATATACCTCAGATGAATGAACTTACTGCATCTGAAGACCTAATAGGGAGTTTTGATGTTGATGCAATAGAGCCGGAAAATCTACTATTCCAAACCGGATACCTAACCATAAAAAATTACGAAGATATACCAACGGGATATTTATACTACCTAACATATCCAAACAAAGAAGTAAAAATATCATTAAACAACTACATAACAAAATATCTAACACAGAGAGGTTTTGAAGCAGTCAGACTTACAACCAAGTTATACATTGGATTAAGAGAAGGAAAAGTAGAAATTTTGAGAGATACTCTAAAATCACTGTTTGCAAGCATACCATATGAATGGTATAGAAGTAATGAGATATCCAACTATGAAGGATATTATGCAAGTGTAGTTTATAGTTTTCTTGCAGGAGCTGGGTTTGATATGATAGCAGAGGATTACACAAGCAAAGGAAGGATAGATTTGACGATAATGTATGAAGGAAGATGTTATATTATAGAGTTTAAGGTTGTAGAGCTTGAGCCGGAGGGAAAGGCTTTAAACCAATTAAAAGAGAAGAGGTATGCAGATAAGTATGTAGGAAAGTTTAAGGATATATATCTCGTAGGTATAGAGTTTAGCAAAGATAAGAAGGATTTGGTGGGATTTGAGTGGGAGAGGATTTGAAAATCTAAATCTATCCTTCCTCTCCTTTTTATAAATATAGAAAAAGCTATTTTATAGATTCTATCTTTTACTTATTTTTCAAAGAGTAGCCTATAGCTAAACCTATAGCAGCTGCAGCTATACCTCCACCTATTAGACATTTAACACTACTACATAGTAAGTAACCAACTGCACTACCTAAAGCAAAACCGACTACAGAACCTAATACTTCCTCTGTTGGGAAATTTGAATTAGAAGAACTTTGTTGTTTATTATGTTGATCGTTATTTGTGTATAAGTTCAGAAAGGATATGAACACATACATTAAAATTTAATAAACAAAAAAACAGGAGGTATGTGTATCATGAAAGGAACAGTAGGAACAGCATTTTATGTTTACCCTTTTCCACAAAAAGCTATCCAACAAAATAAAAGAAATCCCTAACCTACCAAAAGAAGTTAAAAACAGACTTAAATGGATACAACATTAGACAAATGCTAATGTAGAGAGAGTTATAAGGACAATAGAGGAGGAGCTATGGTTTATAGAAGGAACCAACTATGAGATAGAAGAATTAAATAGGATGTTACAAAAATATATCAGGGTATACAATTTTAAGAGGCCACACTATTCTTTAGGATATAAAACACCGGCAGATCTGTTTTTTGAGTGTGATAAAATTTTTTAGGGGTATGTGTTCATGATCTACTGGACTAATACACTGAACACCTTTTTGTCAGAGGTTGCCATGAGAAGAATAGTCATATGGAAAATATTTGGAATTTATTTATTTGCTACAACTTTTAATGGCTTTGCGTGGGGACTTCCTGCCCCCACACCCAAACTTTGCTGTGGAACCTGGGATAATCAAGGAAATTGCATAGGTACTCTAATGACTCCAGAAGAATATGCCAGGAACTGTAAGAGAACTACACCTTCTCCTTCTATACCTAGTGGTTTATCCCCAAACCAGCAGATGCAGCTTCAGATGTTTCAAAGTATCCTCCAGCCGTTTTTCAATTCGCTTTTTGATTTTAGCAGTCTGTTTGCTCCACCAGAAACGTCCTATAAAGAATCCCTTAGAAGACAGCAGGAAGAAGAAAAAAGGAAAGCTATAGAGGCGTGGAATAAACACCTTCAGGAAGCAGAAGAACAGGCAAAAAAGGAAGCTTTAAGTAGGCAGAAAGCAGGTCAGGACATCTTATCTAAGACAAGAATTGGAAGTGGTTTCTTTGGGAGCTACACAATAATAGGTCCAAGAACCGAAGAAAGACAAAACCTTTCCCAGATAGATTGGAGTAGTCCAAGACATACTTCACCTTCTCAAACTCAAGGAACACAGGAGAGTGCAAAAGAACAGCTTTTAAGAACTGCATACTTTTCCAAAATGGCAGAAACATTTCTTCAATTAGGGGACATGGAGGCAGCCAGATTTTACGCAGGACTTGCTTTTGAAGGAGAAGAAAGTTCTCCTAGAGCTATAGATTATAAACCACCTAAAGAACTTCTTGAGGCTATGGATAGTAAAAAAGCTGAAGAGATAAATAGAAAGTTAACCGAGATGTCAAGATTTTATAAGCTCAGTATGCCTAAAATTGAGATGCTTCAAGTTATATACACTAAACTTGAGGAAGTGAAGACAAAAAAAGAGGAGTCCAAAAAGAAGTTAGAAGAGGTTGAAAACCAACTAAAAGAGATAGAAGCAAAAAGGCAGACCAAGCAACCAGAAGAAACAGCAAAGACAGATGACCTCCTTGCAAAAGCCCTTGCTTTAAAACAAAAGGCGGAGTCAGAGTATCAAGAAGCATTGCAGAATGAGCAAAAACTTATGCAGGAGAAACAAAAGATAGAAAACGAAATTAATGAACTGAAGAATAGACTGATTCAGAAGGAAAAGAAATGAGAAACAAAGTTGGAAACTACTTTCTGTGTAAAGAAAGTGGAACAGAAGTAATGTGCAAAACGAAATACAAAAAGTTAAGTTTAAGACGATGAAAGGAGGAGAAATAAATGAGAATC
>JBBFMH010000125.1:0-598 GCA_037478615.1 Hydrogenothermaceae bacterium | reverse complement strand
AACTATCGAAAAAAACTGTATTTAAGATATTAACTGTGGCTTGTTAATTTCTGACATTTTTTTTATTATCTCCAGAATCTATCCAGTTAAAGGCTTTTGCTGAAGAGAACCCAATAATTTTAAAAGAAGCCGATGCTTGGAAATTACAAGGGGAAGAAGAAGTAACGATTACATATTTCCCATGCCAACTAGCAACGGGCCACTGCGAAAAATTAAAAATAGAAAGTGGATTCTATCAAGCCTATTTTCCTGACGGGTTTGTGTTGACTCTTTCCTCCACAGGTAAAATACTGAAACATTATTATTGTGTTTCAGAAAATAACAGAATTGCCTTTGAAAAAAACTTAGAAACTTATAGCATTTACAAAACAGAGCCAGACAATGAAAAAATCAAATTAAGAATAGAAGATATGAGGGCATATTTAAGAGCAGAAGAAATGTGGAACGAACGTTGTGGACACTCCGAGATTAATTCCCTATTTTCAAAAGTTTTTTACAATCTGTATAATGGCAGATATAGCGATGTAGTGGAAAGTATAACGAAAATAATTGAGGCAGAAATAGTTATGGAAAGAAAAACAGAACGTGAGATTACTAT
>JBBFMH010000124.1:0-3806 GCA_037478615.1 Hydrogenothermaceae bacterium | reverse complement strand
GATGTAGAGGTAGATTTACAGAACAAAATAGTAAAGAAAAACGGGGAAGTTGTGAAACTTTCCAAGACAGCTTGGAATTTACTTTACTATCTCTTAAAAAGAAGGGGGGAAGTTGTCAATACAGAGAGCATCCTTAACTATGTTTGGGGCGGAAAAGCAGTGGGAGATGAAGTCGTCAGGTCTTACATAAAAGAGTTGAGGAAAATTTTACCGGAAGATACAATTGAGACATTCAAAGGGAGGGGATACAGATTAAAATAAAGTTTGAACACAAAATTCTGATATACTTAGGATTCATACTTTTAGTGTCTCTATCTTTTATAAATTTTGTGAATTTATTTTTTATAAATCAACTGTGGGAAAGTTACAAAAGCCAAATTCAAACAGATACAAACAGAATATATATCCAATCTTTTGATAAAGAGCTGTTTGAAGAGAAGTATAATCAGCTTGCAAAACTTATAATTATGTGGGAAGGTATCCTAATTATATCTACAATATTACTCTTTTACCTCGTTATAGAAAAATATATCCGGAAGGAGAGAGAGTATAAAGAATTTCTGGAGCTGATGATATTAACGGTATCTCATAAATTTGGTAATTTCCTGGCAACATTAAAGATAAACCTGAACATAATAAAGTCATCTTGCAATTTAAAAGCTATAGAAAATTCGGAAAATTATACAAATGAGTTAAGTAAAGATTTACAGCTACTTATAAAACTACTTAAAAGTAGCAGTAGCGAAGAAACAGAATATATAGATATAAAAGAGTTAATCTTAGATACAATGAAAAACTTTGAAGCAGAAAACAGGAAAGTTATAGTAGAAATAACAGATTTTAGAGTAAATGCAACAAAAGATATTATTGAAAATATACTCTTTATACTCATAGACAACTGTTTTAAATACTCAAAAAGTTTCATACATATACGGACATTCAAAGGTAAGGTAATAGTTATACGGAACGATGTGAGAAAAAGAGAAGGAGGAAGTGGTATAGGTTTAACAATTGCGGAGAAATTCTGTCAACTAAACGGCTGGACTTTAAAAAAGACTATCAGGAAGGATTACTTCACAGTTTTCTTAAAGTTTTAATCTTTTCTAACTATCTTTGCCTTTCCAGTTGCTATCTCATCTATAGCTATAACTGTTTTTTTCAGAGGTATTCCCTCTTCGGTAACATAAGTTTCAGCACCTGTTTCGTACAACTCAATTGCGAGTTTAGACGCAGCATGAACTAACTCATATCTACTTTTAACCTTTTTTAAGGCTTGCTCTATCAAAGGTCTTTGACTCAATATTGACACCTCCGGAAATTTTTAAGAGGAATATTATACCAGATATTTTCTTATCTCTTCATCTTCTATGATACGAACATCAAATTTATCTTTTTTCAACCTGTTTGACACTATTATACATTTAACACTGCTTGTGGCTCTTTCAAGATTATCGTTTATAACGATGTAGTCGTACTCTTTCCAAGCAGGTATTTCAGAAGTAGCGGTTTTAATACGTTTCTCTATTTCTTTTTCATCATCTCCTCTTACTTTCATCCTCGTTATTAACTCTTTTAAAGAAGGGGGCAGTATAAAGATAGTTATAACTTCGGGAAAGTTTGCCTTTACCTGTCTCATACCTTGAACATCTATAACCAAAACAACATCATATCCCTGAGAGAGGTATTCTTCAACTTGCTTTCTCGGTGTCCCGTAGTAGTTACCATGAACTATGGCATACTCAAGCAGCTCTCCATTTTCTATCATCTGTTTAAACTCTTCTTCAGTTTTAAATATGTAATCTACACCGTCTATCTCATTAACTCTCTTCTGTCTGGTAGTGACAGTTATAACTCTCTGTAAGAAGTTCAACTCATTCAATAACATATTAGTTATCGTGGTTTTACCTGCTCCCGCAGGAGCAGATATTACATATAGATTACCTCTCATCTTGCAAGTGATACCATAATAAGTGATTCTGTAAGTAGATTAGATATATCCCAGAAGATAGCAGGATATATTCCAAGTAGCAGTGTGACTATAGATAAGAAAGCTATCACAGACTTTTCCATAGGAGTTAGATAAAATCTTGTGTCATTAACAGGCTCGTGCATATACATATTTGCAACTATCTTTAAATAGTAACCTGCTGACACTATACTTGTGATAACAAGGACAACAGCAAGCCACCAAACATCAGCAGAGATAAGAGCTATAAAAACTCCAAACTTACCCATAAATCCTGCCGTAGGAGGAATACCGAGCATAGAGAACATAAGTATAAGCATGTAAAGAGCCATTATAGGATGTTTCTTGGCAAGACCTTTAAAGTCATCTATATGGTTTGTCCAGCCTTCATTTTTCTCAAAAGCTGATAGGAAAATAAAACCTCCGATAGACATAAATACATAAACCAGGGAGTAGAATATAAGTGCTTGAAAACCGATGGCGTTTCCAGAAGCAAGAGCACCAACTATATACCCTGTATGGGCTATAGATGAATAGGCAAGCATTCTCTTGACATCCTTCTGCCTTAAAGCAACAAAATTTCCTATTATCATAGATGCAGCAGCCAGTATAGCCCAACCATAAGCCCATATCTCTTCACTAAAAGGAAATGCTCCTACTAAAACTCTAACTATGACGGCATAAGTTGCAAGTTTTGCAACACCACCCATAAATGCTGTTATAGGAGTAGGAGCTGATTCGTAAGCATCCGGAGTCCAGAAGTGGAAAGGAACGGCAGAAGCTTTTAGAGCAAGCCCAACAATAAGAAGTAAAAGGCCTCCCAGTATACCTATATCTGCTCTATCCTGTATCTCTGATGCTATTCTCAAGAAATCGAAACTGCCAGTTTTACCATATATTAGAGCTATAGCATAACTTATTATAGCTGTTCCAGCACCACCAATTATCAGGTATTTAAAAGCACCTTCTTTTGATCTGTAATCCTTTTTCCATAGTCCAACAAGTATATAAATAGAAACAGACATAAGTTCAAGTCCTATGTAGAAAGTAACAAGGTTAGGAGATGAAACCATAATCATCATTCCTACAATAGCAAACAACATAAGATAGTAATGTTCCCCATAGAATGTTTTCTTACTCTCTATGTAGGGATTAAATACAGCAAATATGAGTATAGAAGTTATAAGTATCATAAACTTAAACCATAGAGAGAAAGTATCAACTATATACAATCCAAAAAGTGTCACATCCCCTTGCTGTATAAAGAATATGGAGACAGTAGCTAATCCAAGACCTGAAATAGCCAAAGTAGATAGAAGTGTTTTATTTTTTGTAAAAAGTTCAACAACTAAAATCAAAAGAGCTGTTGCTGTTACAACAATCTCTGGCATCAACACGAAAAAGTTAGGAGTACCAAGTCCGGACACTATCTGCTGTATTATACTCATAATTACCCTCCTAATATCTTATGGAGAACAAATTGAGATGTACTGTTTATAAGGTTTATCCACCAATTTGGATAGATACCAATAACAAACATAAACACAACTAAAGGTAAGAAAGACCAAAGTTCAGCTTTATTGAGATCTTTGAGATGTTCATACTCTTTTATCTTTTCCTCACTTAAAAGTTCTTCTTCAAACATTGTCCTCTTGTATAACCACAATGTATATGCAGCTCCAACAATTAAACTCAGTCCAGCAAGTGTAGCAGTTAATATACTAACCTTAAATGTCCCTAATAAAGCCAAAAACTCACCGACAAATCCAGACAAACCAGGTAATCCAGCAGAAGCCATTGCAGATATCATAAATAAAGTTGCAAACACAGGTACAAACTT
>JBBFMH010000123.1:0-3841 GCA_037478615.1 Hydrogenothermaceae bacterium | reverse complement strand
TAACAAAATCATGTGAAACACCTAACACTTCTGCTATCTTATCTATGGATAACGACATCTTTGTGTACAATCTTACTATATCATCTTTCTTCGCCTCTTCCAGTCCTTTTTTATAAAAGGGGTCTTTCTCTATCATCTCTCTTGTTATTGTCAACGGCATTTTACTTTCCTCCTTCAATGTTAAGGCTACTTCTTTTAATTTAGGTCTAAAATCTAATACAGTCAACAACTTAACGATATAATCTTTCCTTTCTCTCTCAGGTATATTAGATAGTATATCAAATATTGTTAAAAGATAGTTTTCTGGATTTTCTATTTTACACAGTGCTGCAAGTATCTTGTCATTTATATCCGGACTCTCTATCAATTCTCTACACGATATATCTTTTATGTCTAATAGTTCATATTTAAAGTGTAGGTTTTGAAGTTCTATGCCATCTTCCATATTCAACGGTTCATCTCCTACATAGAGTACTTTCTGTATTATGTTTCT
Organism: Hydrogenothermaceae bacterium; assembly: GCA_037478615.1. GTDB lineage: Bacteria > Aquificota > Aquificia > Aquificales > Hydrogenothermaceae > JAOABC01. The sequence continues at coordinate 3,348 of JBBFMH010000123.1, read as the reverse complement.
GTTGTTGTATTTTGATTTTATTAAAAGGTAGTATTCAAGCATTCTGTATGGCATGTTTTTATCATTGGTTGATTGGATTTCAAGGTGAAATATTGAGTTATCTTCAAGTTCTAAGAGGAAGTCTAATTTTCTTTCTTTTGTCTGTTTGAATACTGTATCTAAAAGTGTTTTGGCATTTTTTCCAGCTAATATTTTTACAAATTTAGGCGGTATAGCTTTTATAACATCTCCGAGAGTTATGTCTAATCTCTGGCTTTCTTTTTCCATAAATAAATCATACAATTATGTTTGAGCGGAGAGGGCGGGATTCGAACCCGCGGTGCAGGTTTTACCCCGCACAACTTCTTAGCAGGAAGCCGCTTTCGACCACTCAGCCACCTCTCCAAAAACAGTCTATATTATATTTCTTTTTACCAGCCATTGCAAGTAGGAAAGAAATAGGTTAAACTTTTCTTATGAAAAGAGTAGAAATTGTGATTCAAGAAATAGAAAAACATTTAGATCTTTTAGATTATGAAGCCGAAAAGATAAATAATTTAGAAATAGATAAAATGGATACATTTGATTACGAACATCTAATGATACTTGATGCATATATTTTCCGGTTTATAAAACTTCAAAGTGCTATGGGAGAAAAACTTTTTCCTATAATATTTGAGATGCTTACTGGAAAATTTTACACAGAAGTCTCTTTTATTGATATACTTAACACATTGGAAAAATACGGATTTTTAGAAAGTGGAGATTACTGGAATACTATTAGAAAATTAAGAAACGAGTTTGTTCATATATACCCGTGGGAAACAGATTTAAAGGTGGAAGCGATTAAAATGGCTCTGGAAAATCAAGAGAAGATAAAAGATATATTCAAAAGGATAAAAGATTATGTTAGCGAAAGAAATTTACAACAAAGTTAGATTATCTTCCGAAGTAATAGATTTAATTGTTAAGCTTGCAAAAGAGATATTCGGAGAAGATGTTAGAGTTTGGATTTTTGGATCTAGAGCCGACCTTTCTAAAAAAGGTGGAGATATAGATATCTACCTTGAAATTGCTAATTATAAAGACATACTTAATAAAAAGCTTAATTTTCTTGTAAATCTTGAAAAAGAGATAGGAGAGCAAAAAATTGACCTTATAGTCAGACCTCTTGACAGTGAAGATTTTATATCCTTAGAAGCCAAAACTACTGGTATAAGAATATACTAAGATTTCATAAGTTTCTCTGCTTCTTCCTCTGGCATAGGTTTACCAAAAAGAAAACCTTGGACATAATCGCAACCCATATTTTTCAACATCTCATACTGCTCGTGGTTTTCCACTCCCTCTGCTAAGGACTCTAAACCTAAATTTTTAGCAATATCTATTATCGTTTTTACCAATGCCTTATCTCTCTCGTTATCTAACATTGTCCTAACAAACGACATATCTACCTTTAAAATATCAGCAGGAAGCTCTTTTATGTAGTTTAGAGAAGAGTAACCGGTTCCAAAATCATCTATAGCTATCTTTATATTTTTCTTGTTAGTAATAGATTCAATAAATTTCTTGATTTTTTCAAACTCTTTGGAGAAAACTCTCTCCGTTACCTCACAGGTGATAGACACATCTTCCGGTATATCTATGAGTTTGGAGATAAAAGTATCATCAGAAAAGGATTTAGCAGAGATATTTAGTGATATTGGAATATTAAATTTTCTTGACATTCTAATCGCTTCTCTCACAGCCCAACTTTCAAACTCTCTGATATACTCACTATTTTCAAGATAATCAATAAAGAAATTTGGTGTATATATCTTTCCATCTTCGTCTTTTATTCTTATAAGTGCTTCAAAACCTGCCAATGTTAAGTCTTCTGCTTTAAAGTAAGGTTGTAAGAAAAATAAAAAGAGATTTTTCTCAAAAGCTTTTAACACCAAATTTTCAGCAAATTTTACTCTTTCCGTAGTTTCTTCTAAATCTTTATTATAAAATCTGATAACTCCACTACCTTCTTTTTTAGCCTCTTTAATGGCAAGAGAAGCTTTGGCATATAACTCTTCAAATGTTTTCCCATCCTGTGGATATATAGATATCCCACCATTTACTGATATATGTATATCTATTCCTTCTATAACTAACTTTGATTTCAGAGAGTTCTTTAGTTTTTCCAGAATAACTGTTATACTACCTAAGTTCTTAATGCCTCTAAGCAATATTCCGAACTCATCACTACCAACTCTACCGATTATATCTCCTTCTCTAAAACTATTTCTCAATTTTTCAGCTATAAGTCTCAACACTTCATCACCAACTTTAAAACCATATATCTTATTTATATCAGTGAAATTAGCTATATCAACAAGTATAAGACATATATATTCATCACCTTTGATTTCTTCATTACACCTAAAACTAAAACCATTTATATTATAAAGTCCTGTTAAAATATCATAGAATTTTAGTTTAGTTAGCTCTGATGATATCTGTTGCTCTCTCGTTATATCTCTTCCTATAGAAACATATCTGACAATACCTCCTGGAAGTTTTAAAGGATATATAGACTCTTCCAAAGTAAAAGTTGTACCATCTTTTGCTCTATTAACAAAAATTCCCGTAAATGGTTCTCCGGATTTTATTTTTTTCCATAGCTCTGTATAAAATTCAGGAGTATATCCTGATTTAAAAATCCTCGGATTCTTACCTATGAGCTCTTCTTTAGAATATCCAGAAATTTCAGACACAAAATCATTTATAAATGTAATATTTCCTTCTTCATCAGTTACAATTACCCAAGATTTTGAATAATTTATAGCATTTCCAATAATTATGGATTTTTTAATACTCTCAATCTTATCCAGAGTGAATTCTATATCTTTTTTCAACTCATACAATATATCTAAAAACTCTTCTTTAAAGAAATTTTTCTCCGAACTATACAAAGTTAAAACATACTCTACTTTACTTCCCTTGGTTATAGGAATAGCTACAGAAGAGAGTAGTTCGTATTTTAATAATTTTTCTCTCCAGGGACTCATAATATCAGAAGAGTAACTATCTGGATTTATATATATTTTATTTTCTCTGTATGCTCTTCCTGTAATACCTTGTCCTTCTGGTATATCTTCCCTTGATGAGATTTTTATTTCTTTTAAATAATCTATAGCCTCTCCTTTATAAAATGTGGGTATAATCTCTTTTGTATCTGGTTTTTCCTTTCCTATCCATACAAGTTTTAATCCAATTTTATTTACTAATGCATCAGCAATCTTTTCAAATAGCTCTTCCTCAAATGTTGAATGTATAATTGCATCATTTACTTCTTTAAGTAGATTATTTATATTTTCTAATTTTTTCCTCTTGGTATCA
>JBBFMH010000122.1:0-3914 GCA_037478615.1 Hydrogenothermaceae bacterium | reverse complement strand
TTGGGAGAAGTTATCTCTACTATCTCTCCTGGCTTTACATTTCTCGGAAGCTCTTTTATCTCTCTGTTATATATCCAAGGATTATATAGTTTTAATTTCTCTAAAACTTCCCTTTTAACAACTACCTTTCTCATAGAGATAACTCTATAGCCTTCTTTATATCCTCAAAAAATACATCTTTTGCCGATTGGTTTCTCAGCACATAAGAAGGATGAAAAGTAATATACACAAGCTTATCTTGATAATTTAAAACTTTACCTCTCTCCTTTGTTATCTTTGCTTCCCGTTTCATAACTCCACGGTAAGCCGTAGCTCCAAGAAGGCATAAGATTTTCGGGTTTATTATATCTATCTGCCTTTGAAGATAGGGAAAGCAAGCTTCCTGCTCCTCTATCGTAGGTGTTCTATTCCCCGGTGGTCTACATTTATTTATATTTGCTATATAAAAATCTTCTCTCTTATAACCAGCATTTTCTATTGCTTTTGTAAGAAGTTGTCCAGCTCTACCAACAAAAGGTCTTCCTTGAATATCTTCTTCTTCCCCTGGAGCTTCACCTATAAACATAACTTTTGCAAACAGATTACCTTCACCTAAAACAGCCTGTTTTCTATCCTTATGAAGTGGACATTTTGTACAAACCTGTATCTCCCTGTTTATCTGTTCTAACTTCTCTAACCTTTCTTTTTTAACTCTACCAAAATCTTCACTTTCCAAAATCAACTCATCAAATCCTATATCCTTAAGAATCTGTAAAATCTCTCTTACCATCTGAAAGATTATATCATATAAACTTACAGCATAAACTGTCAAAAGCTTCTTTAACTTGATCTAAATAATTTACAGATGGAGCATAAACACACCTAACTTATAGATCTACTCAACAGTTTCCTCTTTTTTCAGAAACTTAATTATATCTTTTAAATTATCCTCATACATAAAGTAAGGATAGAATCTGAATTTACTAAACAAAGTTCCCCCGGATAAACTTTTTGATTTATAACTATCAAAAATATATTTATCCTGAATTTTATAAGCACACGCTAAAATCATTAAATTTGAATCAGAATCATCTACAAGCTGAAATCTCTTTATAGCTTCCGTATAGTGATTTTCAAGTATATGTTTAACTCCCCTTAAAAACCATTTGTCTTTAACATCGGAAACAGAGTTTAAAAGGTTCTCCGCTTCCTTCAAAGAAAGTTTTTCACCATCTTCTTTAATAAAAACAACTTTCAACTTTCTAAAATCTCTAACCATCATCCAAAGTATTCAAGGAATCTTTTTAATCTAAACTTAACTCTCTCTATACCAATTACTTCTACTAATATATCCAAACCTACACCGGATGACTCTCCGGTTAATGCTATCCTTAAAGGATGGAATAACCCTTTACCTTTTACACCGAGTTCCTGTTGTATCTCCTTTGTTATAGTTTTAAAGTCTTCTTTTGATATACCACCTTTATCCTTTATCTTTTGATAAAAAGCCTCCACAACTTTATAAAACTTCTCATCTGACCTAACTTCTTTGACAACATCTTCGCTAAAAATAATCTCATCAACAAAAAACACCTTGGCTCTTTCTTTTATATCTAACATAGTCTCTATACTATCCCTTACAGCTTCCATAACTTTTTTATAGTATTCAAAGTCAGCTTTGTATCCGAAACCTTCGAAAAATTCTACAGCTCTCTTGGTAACTTCCTCCAAAGGAAGAATTTCCCTTATATAAACCCCGTTCATCCATCTCAACTTATTTCTGTCAAATATAGCCGGAGATTTATTCACATCTTCCAATCTAAACTGTTTAAATATCTCTTCTTTTGGAAGGATTTCCTTCTCATTTTTCGGATGCCAGCCAAGTAGTGAGAGAGCATTGAATACAGCTTCTGATAAATAACCTTCATCTTTCAGAGCTCTTACAGAAACAGCTCCATGTCTCTTTGACAGTTTTGTCCTATCTTCACCTAATATTATAGGAAGGTGAGCAAATGTTGGAATATTAAAACCAAGTGCTTCATATATGACTATCTGTTTTGGTGTATTTGATAGATGGTCTTCTCCTCTTATAACATGTGTTATTTCCATAAGAGCGTCATCTATAACTACAACAAAGTTATAAACAGGCATTCCATCAGCTCTAACTATAACAAAGTCTCCAAACTCTTTTGTGTCTATCTCTACAACTCCTCTTATCACATCTTCAAAAATAACAGTCTTTTCCGGAACTTTGAATCTTATAACCGGTTTTATACCTTTTGCCTCATACTCAGACCTTTCATCTTCTGTGAGATTTCTACATTTTCCGGAGTATCTGTAAGGTCTTCCTTCAGCTATAGCTTTTTCTCTCTCTTTCTCTAATTCCTCCTCTGTACAATAGCAATAGTAAGCATCTCCTGATTTTAGCAATTTATCAACATATTTATGGTATATATCAAGTCTCTCTGACTGTCTGTATGGTCCATATTTTCCACCTCTATCCGGACCTTCATCCCACTCTATTCCAAGCCATTTTAGATCTTCAATAAGCATCTCTTCATACTCTTTTTTTGACCTTTCTAAATCTGTATCCTCTATTCTAAGTATAAAGGTAGATCCTTCATGTTTTGCAAAAAGATAGTTAAACAACGCAGTTCTTGCATTTCCAAGATGCAGATATCCGGTTGGACTTGGTGCAAACCTAACTCTCTTCAACTTTTTCCTCCTAAAATCCATAATCATAATTCTCTTTTAAATCTTCCTTTAAATAACAAAATCATATTTTTATTATACTAAATTTAGCTCTCTTTTCTTGCTTAAATCTCTCTATCTCTTCCCAGCTGTATGTGTTGAGTATGTCCTCTCTTTTTGCCCACCCTCTACGGGCAAGAGATACCCCTATCTCCATATATCCGAAGTTTGACAAACTGTGGCTATCTGTTGATATCACAAGTTTGACTCCAATCTCTACAGCTTTTTTTATCCATATATCTGGCAGATCCATCCTCGTTGGCTGAGCGTTTATTTCGAGGGCTGTATTTGTCTCCTTTGCAACCTTTAAAATCTCTTCCGAAAGCTGATAGCCTTCCCGTGATCCAAATGTTCTACCAGTGGGGTGTCCTATGACACACACATAAGGATTTTCCATAGCTTTTATTATTCTGTCTGTATTATCCCTGTTAAACTGAGTATGTATAGATGCAACTACCCAATCAAGTTTTGATAAAATCTCATCAGGTAGGTCTAAACTACCATCCGGTAAAATGTCAACCTCTACACCTTTCTTTATAAAGTTAATTCCAAGTTTCTTGTTAATCTTATCAATCTCCTCCATATACCTTAAAACATCCTCTTCATTTAGTCCGTGTGCAACCCTTACAGCTTTTGAGTGGTCTGTTAATGCTATATACTCATACTTATAATTTTTTAATACAAACTTTGCAATCTCTTCAATGGTGTTTATTCCGTCTGTCCAGGTTGAGTGTATATGTAAATCACCTTTTATATCTGAAAGCTCAACGAGTTTTGGCATCTTTCCTTCCAGAGCCAACTCTATCTCTCCTCTATCTTCTCTCATCTCCGGAGGTATCCACTGCAAACCAACAGCTTTATAGACTTCCTCTTCAGTTTTTCCTGCTATCTTCTCTCCGGTCTTTACATCAAAAACTCCATACTCACTAACCTTTAAACCTTTTGACTTGGCTATATCTCTAAAATGGACATTATGTTCTTTTGAACCTGTGAAGTATTGAAGGCCACTTCCCCATTCATCAGGATTTAAAACCCTAAGGTCAACCTGTCTATCTTTTTCGTATATCATAACACTGGCTTTAGTATCACCTTTTGCGATAACCTCTTTAACATCTTCAAGAGATGTGAAGTAATCCAGGACTTTCTGTCTGTCTTTCTCCTCACAGGCTACAAGTATATCTATA
>JBBFMH010000121.1:0-3933 GCA_037478615.1 Hydrogenothermaceae bacterium | reverse complement strand
TCTTTCCTGTTCAAATCTTTCATTCCAGATTTTCTTTTCCTCTTCCAGTTTTTCTTTCCATTCTTGTCGGTCTTTTTTGCCTTCCTCTATGTATTCTCTTAATTTAATCTCTGTTTCTTGTTGGATATACAGAACTCTCATTAGCATATATTCAATTTTTTCTAAATTTTGCTCTATTGTGTTTATCCTTTCTTCGGATTTTTCTACTTTTTCTTCCAGAGTTGGCATTTTTAGGCTCCTTGGTGAACTTTCTATAACAAAAATATAAACTAATACATTGAAAAATTCAACACAAAATAAAAAAGGCGGGGCTTTCAACCCCGCCTGGCGTATTAGAGATAACTTTTATACGAGATTAGAATAGGAATCCGAGCTCAACAGCTCCGGTTGTTCTGCTATCTTTCGGATTTCCCTTATCGTTTATAAATATTTTCTTGTCGGAGCTTACGTAAGAAATTTCACCTCTTATGAATGTGTTCTTAGTTGGATTGTAAGTTGGAGTGATGGTAAATGTCCAAACGTTGTTATCGGCTCCTATTGTTGGTATTAGCATAGAATTTGTATCTGTTGAAGCATACTCAATTCTCACAGGTATTTGAACTCCCGCCATTGGTTTTAGATTAGCACAGAGAGCTGCACCCCACGCATTATCATCCGCAGGTTTTAGGGCGTCATCTGCTGTAAAGAAATCTACTTCAGCACCAAGAGAAACTATTCCAAGATCAGCTCCAGCTGTTAAAGCGTAGATATTTCTTCCTCCTTGCTCATCATACATATGTAAACCAAGATCTACAGGTAATCCAACTTGTTTTAAGTTAGTTGTAATACCTGCTTCAATATAATTTTTTGCCGTATTAAATATCGGCTGCATTAGTTGATCACCAACTTTACCAGTTCCGACATAAACTTTTGCAGCTCCAAAGTCATAAGCACCTCTTGCACCAGCAAATATAACAGGGTTAGCTGTAAAGAGAACCCCTCTTGTGATGTGTGGGTTTAAGATTGTCACTGGCTTTTCACCCCACATTGACCATAAGAGACCTGCATCAAGAGTTAATCCAGCAGCAGGTTTGTAAGTAACAAAAGCTTTCCAAACTTTTAGATCTGTAGATTTTCCATAACCTATTAGTTCTGTGCTAATAGCATTTTTTCCATTAACTACATCAGAACTTGCTACAACAGTTGGAGCTTGCCAGCTTGCTATTGCAGCTGTTACACCTATTCCACCATCTTGAGCTGGTTTTGCAAGAGCTAATACAAAGTTGTTTACAGCAAAACCATCTTTTGAGAATCCAGGATTTGCTAAAGCGTGATCATTGTCCTGAACACTGTAAGCTGCAGAAACACCACCGATCATCACTAAGTCTGTGTTTGCTACTGTGATCTGACCTGCATTTGCTGCAGAAGCTGCTAAAAGTCCTGCCGCTGCTAAACCTACTACTTTCTTCATAGTAAAACCTCCTTTAAAGAATTTAATTAATATTTACTAACATAAATCTTAACTCTTTTTTTAGCTTTTGTCAAGCTTTATGATTTATCTCATAAAATTTTACTTATTCAATTTTCAAAATCAATACGAGCAAAAGTTATGCCAATCTTTATTTAAGCCAAATCCACTATTTAAGCCATATTCCTTTTTATCTAATTTAGCAACTTTGCAAAAATTCAAAATACACTTATCAAACTTTTACTCATACACTATCTTAGGTGATAGGAAAATCAACAACTCTGTATCTTGAATTTGTTTGTATTTTTCTTTAAAAAGATTTCCAAAGATAGGTATATTCATTAATCCAGGCACACCACTATTTTGGATATCCTCTGTTTTCTCGAGTATTCCACCAATTGCGATTACAGATCCATCTTTGGCTACAACTTTACTTGTAACAGTTTTTGTCTGTATAGGAGGATTTCCAAGTAATAAATTTTTAAAGTCTGGAATATCCTGGGTTAATATTAAATCCATAATTATATTTCCGTCAGCTGTTGTTCTTGGAGTTACATTTAGTTTTAACACAGCTTTTTTAAATGATACAGATGAAACAGTTCCACCTCCAGCTGCTACTGCTGTAGTGTAAGGAATCTCATAACCTTGAGATATCTCTGCTGTTTCTCCGTCTATTGTCACTATTTGAGGTTTTGATAGTATTTTACTTTGACCTCTTTTTTCTAAAGCAGAGAGTCTAATATCAAGAAAGTTGTTTAAAGTTCCGTATATAAGTCCGATAGAAAACCCACCTGGTATAGATGAACTGACAGCTGGAAAATCTACTGCATACCTACTTGGTGGATTCATAGCACTTATTGAATTTGTTCCTGCGGCTCTAAGATTACCACTTACTCCAGATCCACCCCATTGTATTCCTAAATCCCTTAAACTTTTTGAACTAATCTGTACAATTCTTGCTTCTATTGCTATCTGATAAGGTCTGTCTAATAGGTAATCAGAAAATTTATACTTTATTTTATCAACAATCTCCGGAGTATCTGTTATACATATTTTTGGAAGAGATGTGATTATTGTTGCTGGTTGAGTAGTTGACTTAGTTATACCGGCTGTTGTTCCTAATGTGGATCCTGTACCTGTAGTTGTTATCTGTCTTGATTCAGTTCCACCAACTTCAAGGCTTTCTTTTGATTTAAAAATCACAGTTCCGTTTTCTGAAAGATAATTCTCTTTTATAGTTAAGAGAATTTCTCCAGGTTCAAGGCCTCTCGCATAGAAACACTTCGTTTCCATCTTCACATCTGTCACTTTGCTTAATATTCTTGAAACATTAAGTATATTGTTTTTCGTGTCCAGTATAGTCAGTTTTTCCTTTTCTTTATCGTAGTTATATCTCCCTATAGGAGATAAAGATTCTATTATCTTGTCTTCTACGGCTTTAAAATTCTCATAAGATATATCATACTCTTTCTTTATTAAACTACCTTGTTCAGTTTGTAGTTTTGCAAAATCTTCAGATTGTTTTTTTAGAGAGTCAATGTAAGCCGTAGTTATTGCTTTTATTTTATTTATGTTATCCTTTTGATCTTTTACATAAATTGTATATACGTTTTTGTCAGCTTCTATTAAAGCAGATGTAGAAGCGTTTTTTCTTGTTGTATTTACTATCTCATCGAAAATATCCTTACCAAGATTTTTTATGATATCCGGAGGTATTGAAACAATATACTCTTCTGCAGTCCTTATTTTATATATATCATTTTCTTTTACCGCTATCAATCCATTTTCAAGGAGGACTAAATTTAGTAATTTTTCTGAATCTATAGGTTTTCTGATAGATAGATATATCAGTTTATCTTTTTGTGATACAGCATCTTTGTCCCATAAGATATTCGTATTTGCAACTTGAGATATAGACTCTACAACTGTGCTTAATTTTGCTCCGGAAAACTCTGCTGTTATTCTCTCTGCTGCATTTACATTAAATGTAGTTAGTAATGCTAAAGATAATAATTTCATCTTTTTCATGGCTATCTCTCCAACTATTATTTTACTTTCGGTTTTCCTAAAATTTCTGAAGGATTAGATTTCACTTTTACTAATTTTGTTCCCTCCGGAGTTTCAACTACCAAAAACTTTTCTCCATTTTCTTTCTGTATATAACCTACTGTTGTTTCAAGCCCTGTAAATGGACCTAAATCTGAATTTAAAGGAGGTAATGAAGGTAATTCTGCAGCAAAGGATAGTGTAAAGCTTAACATTATTCCGTAGATAATCTTATTCATCTTATTTTCCCTCCGGAGAGTAATAGACAGACAAGGAAAGTGTATAATTTAACTTTCCTGCTTCTTTTTTGACACTTAAAGAATCTACATTTATTAACCTTTTTGAAGTTGCAATCTTATCAAGGAAGGTAAAGATATCTTTCATATTTCCGTAAAAAGATGACTGTATATTTATCTTCTTCAGATGGATAGCATTTTCAG
>JBBFMH010000120.1:0-4131 GCA_037478615.1 Hydrogenothermaceae bacterium | reverse complement strand
AAAGTTTTATACGGACTGTTTGAAAATCTTGAATTTATAAAAGAAAGTAGAGAGGTTATCATAGTAGAAGGATATATGGATCTACTTTCTCTCTGGCAGATAGGTATTAAAAATGTGGTAGCAACCTTGGGGACAGCTTTTACAGAAGGACATGGGTCTCTTCTTAAGAGATTTGTGGATAAAGCTTACATCATGTTTGACAGTGATGAAGCTGGAAAAAAAGCATCTATCAACGCCACTAAGATTTTACTCTCTGAGGGGATAACTCCTCTGTATGTATCTTATCAAGGATTTAAAGACCCTGATGAACTATCAAAAGCCGGAATTAAAACTGTAAGGGAGATATTAGGAAAGTCCGAGGATTTTCTTATTTTTCTTGTAAAGAAGATAAAACAAACAAAGGATATACAAGATTTAAAAGAGAGATTAAAAAGTTACCAGAAACTGTATGAGATAATTATAGAGATTTTAAGAAGTATAAGAGATACTCATCTAAAATACTCATATATATCGGTAATATCTCAGGAACTTGATATTACTACTTCAAAGCTTGAAACAGACATAGGTACATTAAAAACTTATAAAAGGGAGTTTAAAGAGAGAGAAGAATCAAAAATATCAAAACTTTCACATAACGAAAAAGCTCTCCTTAAAACAGCATATCTTAATCCTTTGTTATTGAAAAATTGCGATTTTTGTGATAAAATGAATATTTCAAAAATTTTGATGTATTACTTTGATTTTATAAAAAATGCTACCCCAGAAGAATACGAAGAGTTAAAACCGGAAATTGAGAATATATCTGTTTCTGTCCCAGAAGACAGGTTCTACGAAGAGTTACAGAATCTCCATCAAAAGAATGTTCAAGAAGAAGAAAAGTTAGTCTATTCCGTACTTCCGGAGGAAGAGAAAGAGAAGTTTTTATTCAAATTTCTTCAAGATAGAAAATCTAAGAAGGAGGTTTACAGATGATACTGAATCTCTATGAGAGAGATGATGTAAAGACCCTTATAAATCTTTCGAGAGAAAAGGGTTACGTTACCCATTCTGAGATAACAAAGTATGTAGATGAAGAATTTTTTACTTCAGATGAGAAACTTGAACTACTTATTGAGTATCTCAATGAACTGAATATTGATGTAAGAGATGATCAAAATGTTACATCAGAAGATGATATATCGGAATACCTTGGAATAGATCTTGATAGTGATGTTTGGTCTAAGGCTGATGACCCTGTGAAGTTGTATCTGAGAGAGATGGGGAAGATACCACTTTTAACCAGAGATGAAGAGATTAGGTATGCAAAAGAGATAGAGAGGGGAAGAAAAAAGGTTTTCAGAGGACTTTTAAGAACATCATTTTTAACGGAGAGACTGTTAGACGAATGGGCAAAAGTTGTAGATGGAAAGATAAAGGTTCAGGATATTTTAAGTATAGAGGAACCAGATCAGGAAGAAGAGAGGGAAGATTTATCTGAAGATATCAACTATGAATTCGAAAATTCAGATGGTTTTGACAAAACTACAGCCGATTTCGTTAGAAAAGGTATGGAGCTTGCAATTTTATATAGAGATCTCAAAGAGAAAGAGAAGAGATATCTTGAAGAAAAAAGTATAGAAGCAAAGAGAGAGTTCGTATGGCAACATGCAAAGTTAAACAGATTTATAAAGCAACTTAATATTAAATTTACAAAACTGGATAAATTTGCAGATGAACTAAAAGACCTTTATACAAAGTTAAGAAAGAATGAGAGAGATTATGAAAAAAGGATAAAGATAATTCAAAAGATAAGTCCTGATATTGATAAGTTATTAGATGGGTCATATGAAAAGTATCCGGATCTACTAAAGAAGATAGAGGAAAACGGCTTTTCTTTTGGAAGATTTGAGATATTGAGAACAGAAACACTCAGACTTAAAAACGAGATAGAGGACCTTAAAGAGAAGATAGGTACTGTTCCTTCAGAGTTTGAGCATGTTATAGACCTCATACAGGAAGGTAGAAATGAGATAAACAATGTTAAACAGATTATGGTTAAAGCCAACTTGAGACTTGTGGTCTCAATAGCCAAAAAGTATACAAACAGGGGTTTGCAGTTTCTTGATTTAATACAGGAAGGAAATATAGGACTTATGAAAGCAGTGGATAAATATGACTATAAGAGAGGATATAAATTCTCAACTTACGCAACATGGTGGATAAGGCAGGCTATAACAAGGGCGATAGCAGACCAAGCAAGAACAATAAGAATACCTGTCCATATGATAGAAACTATAAATAAACTTATCAGAGTGTCAAGGTCTTTAGTGCAGGAACTTGGAAGAGAACCAACGCCGGAAGAGATAGCCAAGAAGGTAGGAATGCCTGCTGATAAAGTAAGAAAGATACTTAGAACTTCACAAGAACCTATATCCCTTGAAACACCTATCGGTACAGATGAAGAGTCTCATCTTGGAGACTTTATTGAAGATAAGACTGTCTTATCTCCGGAAGCTCACGTCCTTAAAAATGCTCTAAGGGCTCAACTTGATGAAGTTTTATCTACTCTCTCAGAGAGAGAGGAGCAAGTTCTAAGGTATAGATTTGGTCTTGAAGATGACACTGAGCATACACTTGAGCAGGTAGGTAAGAGATTTGGGGTAACAAGAGAGAGAATAAGACAGATAGAGGCAAAGGCTTTAAGAAAACTAAGACACCCTCACAGAGCAAAATATCTAAAACCATTTATAGAAGGAGAGTAATTGTTAAGGTTATATAAATGGCCAGGCATAAAAGAAATCTTATTTTCTGTAAATGGGCTTTAAGTATTTTAAGATGTTTATTGGAAGGTCCAAAGAGACCTTCCCAAATTAAAAGAGAAATATTAGATATAACAGATAGGATCCTATATGATCGGTTAAATAAATTGTTGAAAATTGGTTTGATAAAAAAAAGGGTAATAACTAGAAGACCTCCATTGACGATATATTTATTAAGTGATGAAAGTTCTATTTATAATGTTTTGTCTCAAATTTATTCTAAAGATATGAGTGTGTGTGATGAAAAGCTTATAAATTTAATATCTAATAAATATACGATTTCCATTATGAATATTCTAGAAGAAGAAAAAACACCAAAGCATATTAAAGCAAAAATAGATATTAGTAATAAGGAACTTCATAGATTATTATCAAATCTGGAATCTTATGGATTTGTAAAAAGAAATATATATGATCAAAAACCAATTAAAGTTACTTATGTTCTTACATTTGCCGGAAGAGAAATCCTTCCGGCACTAAATATGCTAAAAAGTTTTATCTTGTCCAAATAGAGAACACAAAATCTTTTTCTTTTACTTGAGAATGGCACATGTGGCAGTCATTTTTCATATTTTTTATTAAGTTGTTCCCACTACCATCATATCCGAAATAACCCCATCCGTCTGTTTCCTTGTATTTTTTACTATTTTTAACCATAAATGCTTCTATTTTTTTCTGACCTTCTATAAAAGCTCCATTGTCATATTCATTTTTATAGAATACTATAGCTATTATAGTTCCATCTGGAAATTTCCTGTTCTTGTCTTTCTTTATGCTATTTAAGCCTATTTTATTAATGTAAACATGATGAACCCCACTGAATGGATTAAATAGAGGATGTTTTTCTTCAAAAATTACCATACTTTTTACATGGTTCCAACTTCTGTAAGTTTCTGGATCAATCTTAAATTCTTCTGCATTTGCATTTAAGGAGAAATATAAAGTAACTCCAAAAACAGGAATAAATAACTTTTTCATGACACTCACCTCCAAAAATAATTATTATTTCTAATATTAATCTTATTTTTGAATTATATCAATTCTGTATAATTTTGTTATAGGGTTACTTTTTTATCAGTATTTTTTCCCAATTTTCCCATATCTGTTTTCCAGTTAAAGAAAAGTCTAAATCTCTGTAAGGAACTGCACATTTTGAACTTCTTATTTTTTTAATCTCTTCTTCCGATATCTGATTTATATCTCCACCTTTTGTTGCTACCAGAGACGGAGTTCTTCTTCCCACCGGAGATATATATCCTATTTTAAACCCCGCTTCTAAAAGTCCTACTTTTACGGGTATTGCGTTTGAGTATGTTAAAAAGATTCCATCATC
>JBBFMH010000119.1:0-4172 GCA_037478615.1 Hydrogenothermaceae bacterium | reverse complement strand
TTCATATGTCTTGGTGCTACAAATCCCGCTGCTCCGATTAATACAAAGTTTCTCAACTTATTTTCTCCTGAAATATTGCATATAAATTTAAAGTTATATTATCCATTACTTCTATTATATCATTCCAATCGGTTATTATCCATGGTTTTCCTTTTTCTGCTACCCATACTTTTCTCTCTTTGGTAAATATCCATATAACTTTTTTAACTCCACAGTCCAAAAGGTCTTGGGTTTTTCTGTGGAAGTAGTCTTGGGGGTTTAGGAATTTTCGTAAATCTGCTTTCGTGTCTATCTCTATAACTATATCAGGAGGAATTTCAATATAACCTTGTGGAATAGTTTTCAACCTCTCCTTGCTTATCACTGCTATATCAAGATTATACCAACTTTTACTTCCAATTTTATAACCAATTTCTCCTGATAGGATGAAGTATCTATCCTTAATTTTTTCATAAAGAAAGCTTACAAGGACAGTTAAAAGTAAAGATTGTAAACCTCCACTTCCCATAACTTCCTCCAAACTTTTCTCTCCGGAAAGGACTTTATCATAATCTCTGTAATATATTGGGCTACCTTTTCTCATCTCGTATATAAGTTCCTTAGTAATTCTTCTTTTAATCTTTTCTTGTTTCTTTTCCAACTTTACCTCTGCCATCTTTCAACCTCTTTGGGAATGTTTATTAATTGTCAATTTAATTTACTCTATAATCTCCAGTAGATGAAGCCTTCTTTTTCTGCTTTTTCTTTGTTGTAAAGTCCTTTTACATCTATTAGTACTGGGTTTGAGTTCATAAGTTCTCTGTACTTTTTAAAGTCTAACTCTTCTATGAATGGTCTGTGTTTCACTGCCACAATTATGGCATCGTAGAGTTTTTGAGATTCTATATCTGTGAGTAAATCTATGTTGTATTCGTGTTTTGCTTCTTCAGGATATGCAAATGGATCATTTATATATACATCCACTCCATACTCTTTAAGCTCTCTATATATATCTATAACTTTTGTGTTTCTTATATCTGATATGTTCTCTTTAAAAGTAAGTCCCAGGATTAATACTTTACTTCCTTTTACGGCTTTTGATGCTTTTATAAGTTTTTTAACAGTCATCTCTGCTACATACTTACCCATATAATCGTTGATTCTTCTTCCAGCAAGTATAACCTCCGGATGATAACCTATAGCCTGAGCCTTAAATGTAAGATAGTATGGATCCACGCCAATACAATGCCCACCTACTAAACCTGGCTCAAATTTTAGGAAGTTCCATTTTGTAGATGCTGCCTCTAAAACAGATTTCGTATCTATTCCCATTTTATTGAATATCAGAGAAAGTTCATTCATAAGAGCAATGTTTAAATCTCTCTGTGTATTCTCTATAACTTTTGCTGCTTCTGCCGTTTTTATATCTGGAGCTATGTGTATACCTGCCGTTATCACACTACCGTAAAGTTTTGCAAGTATCTCTGTTGTTTGAGGTGTATCTCCGGCTACTACCTTCTTTATTTTATCTATGGTATGTTCTTTATCTCCTGGGTTTACTCTCTCCGGAGAGTATCCTACAAAGAAATCCTCTTTCCATTTCATACCACTTTCCTTCTCTAATATAGGCACACACTCCTCTTCTGTAAGTCCGGGATAAACTGTGGATTCGTAAACTACTATGGCTCCCTTCTTCATATACTTTCCCACAGTTTTAGATGCTGATATTATTGGTCTAAGATCAGGAATGTTATGTTCATCTATTGGAGTTGGGACTGTAACTATGATTATATCTGCCTTTGATATATCTTCCGGATTATCTGTATAATGTATATTTACAGATTTTAACTTTTCACTTTCAACCTCTTTTGTTCTATCATATCCTTCTTTTAACTCCTTTATACGGTTATGATTAATATCAAATCCTATAACCTCATACTTTGAAGCAAACAAAACAGCCAAGGGTAGTCCTACATATCCAAGTCCAACAACACAGATTTTCATCTAAAACCTCTAGTCCAATATATTTTGATATAATTATACCAAATACAATATCGGAGATTTGTATGAATAATAGTAAAAACTTTATTTTGTACTTTTTAGTTATATCGGCTTTTGTGTCTATTTCACTGTTTGAGATTTTGGTTGGAATTCTTTTGATAACGACATTGTATGATTTGGTTAGAAGAAAATTATCTTTAAAGGATGTACTCTTAAAGCCTATGGCTTTGTATTCCGGATCTACATTGTTAACCACATCTCTTTATGGATCTGTCTCTAAAGCTGTTGAGCAGTCTGTCTTCCCTTTTATATATCTTTTGAAGGATAAGTTTGATGTTGATTATCAATTTTTTAGAAAACTGAATATTTTGCTGGTGTTTATAGGTTTATCTTTAACTCCCATTGCTCTGTACAAATATTTTGTTTTAAATGATTATGGAATGTTATGGGGTGGTCCTTTTGAGATGGGAATGTGGTTTTCCTTCTTCGCCTTGGCTTCTTTGAGTATGTTTATATACTCCTTTAAGGATAATAAAAGGTATGTTGCAACTATATACCTAATTTTATTTTTTATCTTTGTAGGTATGATTTTACTTTCTGCAAGGAGAAACTCTATACTGGGATTTATTCTTACACTGGGAGTTTATCTCTTTATTTACAGAAGATTTATATCAAAAAAGGTTATTATCTCTATAATATCCCTATTTTTACTCACATCAACCGTATTTACTATTTACCTTGTAAATAAGGATGTTCGTTTTCAAACATTCTATAATTTAATTGTAGGTAAATCTAATATCAGTGAGGAAACTGCAAATGTTATTGTAAGTGGAAGATGGCAACTTTTCAAAGAAGGTGTTGAAGTTATAAAAAAGGATTTTAAAGGGGGTAACTATTTTAATATTCTGTTTGGTCATGGTGTCGGCTGTGGTAATAGATTGGATCCTAAGGCTTACAATGGTAGTGACTATGAATCAACTATATTTGTATCTGAGTTTATAATAAGAGGTTTTATTGGGCTTGTTGGTATTCTATGGATGATGTTAAGTTATTATATATATATTTTCCGGGTTAAACTTGTTTTAACAGAGGATATTTTACTGGCCCCTTCTTTACTTATGATAAGCTGTATCTTTTTAGGTTCTCTATTTTCAGGGTTCTGGGATGCTTTATTACCACTTTACGTTTTACTTTTCGGCATTGGTGAAAGGTTTTGCAGTAGTAGGGTTTAGTTTATCTTTCTCGGAGATAAACATATAAAATACTGGAAGAGAGCCTAATAAACCGAATAATCCGGCTATGAAGAATGTATCCTGAAAAGAAAAATTTAAACTGTGTATATACTGGATTGAGTATAGGAGAGCTTGGGCCTTTTGGTCTATTAAATTTTCTGGCAGACCTACCATGTACTCTTTTACTTTCTCTAAAAACTGTTGGATATAACTGTTATTTTGCATTGAGTTTATACCTTCAAAGTGTTCCCATTGATGTCTGTATAGGTCGTTTGTGGCTATTGCTGTTCCAAAGGATCCCCCTACAAATCTTCCATAGTGCATAAGTCCTGTCCCGAGAGATGTTTTGTTTCCAAGTTTTCTAAGGGCAAGTGTGGTCACCGGAGCAAAAAACATCCCCATAGATATTCCAAGAGGTATAGTCATTAAAGCTGCCTTAACTGAAGGTGTGTAGTAATCAAGGGTTGGTATTATGAATATTGATGTTATCAGGTATAAAGTGGTGGCTATATATAAAACATACTTTTCATTCCACTTATCAGACAGTATGCCGGCTACCGGAGAAAATATGGCTATAAAGATAGCAAAAGCTAATATATGAAGTCCAGCTTCAAATGTGGGAATACCTTTTAGATTCTCGTAGTAAAGGGGTAGAAGATAAAAAACCTGATACATGGAAAATCCTAAAAGTAAGAAAAACACCGAAAAACCAACAAAATACTCTCTGATTAAGAATATTCTAAAATCAATGAGAGGTTCTTTTGATAATATCTCCGATATAAGATAAAGTAGTAAAGATATGACGGATAGAATAATTAAGTAAACTATAAAATCAGACATAAACCAACCAAGCTGTTGTCCTTTTGATAGGAGTATTAAAAGGGAGATTGTAAATACTGACAGGAAAAAGTAAGATATGAAGTTCAGTTTGGCTTTTTCTCTTATCATACTGGTTTCAGG
>JBBFMH010000118.1:0-4224 GCA_037478615.1 Hydrogenothermaceae bacterium | reverse complement strand
CGATAACTCCAGATTTACTTCCAGCAAACATAAAAGGAGAAGAAGAAAAGAGTTTTGACTGGAAAAAGGGATTTGAGATTGAGGTCAAAAAATTCCTTACAAGAAAGAGAAAAAATATATACATAAAACTTATAGAAGAGGCAGAGTATATACTCATAAAAGAAGCAATAAAATTCACGGAAGGAAATATATCAGAAGCTGCAAAACTGCTTGGACTTCACAGAAACACTATAGCCAGAAAGATAAAAGAGTTAGAGATAGAAGTTAAAGAAGATGAAATCTGATATAATAAAGTTATGAAAAAGTTGATCTTTTCCACATTATTAATAGGGTCTCTTCTTTACTCCTGTAGTGCTCCGAGCGAAAGTTATAATACACAGGAAGTACAGGACGGTAAATTTTACTACGAGATGGGTATATCTTCTCTAAATACAGGAAACAATGCTCAAGCTATATCCTATCTTTTAGAAGCTATAAAAAGTTATAAAACTCCAGAAAGTTATAACGCTCTTGCTCTTGCATATCAGTTTTCTGGAGAGTACAGAAAGGCAGAAGACATATTTAAGGAAGGGTTAAGTAGATTTCCTGATAATCCGGAGCTTCTCACTAATCTTGGGGTTTTATATGCAATGACTTCAAGGGAAAAGGAGGCTATATCTTATCTTGAAAAAGCGATATTAAATCCTACATACTCTAAAAAGGACAGAGCTTACTATAATCTTGGTTTGATATACAAAAATCTCGGTGATGATACTCTTTTTTTAGAGAATATCAATAAATCCATTATGTATAACTCAAATTTTGTTAACTCTTATATAGTATTGGGAGATTACTATT
This sequence comes from Hydrogenothermaceae bacterium, assembly GCA_037478615.1. GTDB lineage: Bacteria > Aquificota > Aquificia > Aquificales > Hydrogenothermaceae > JAOABC01. The sequence goes on along the minus strand of JBBFMH010000118.1, from coordinate 3,387 downwards.
ATGAAAAATACAATCAGACTGGCAGCAGAGAACATCTAAAAACAGCCCTATCACACTATCTTAAAGCTATAAATTTAGGGTATAACGCCGGAGAAGTTTACTACAAAATAGGAAAAATTTATATAACCTTAGGAGAAAAAGAACTGGCAAAATACTATCTTGAGAAGGCCTTAAAAGTTGTAGATGATAAAGACCCTATGAAAAATGAGATAAAGAATCTGCTTATAAAAATAGCAGAAGGGAAAGTGGAAAGTTTAAAAGAGAAAAGAGATGATTCTGAGAATATCTTGAAAGATTTACTAAAAAAATAGAGGGTTAATAGTGGCTGAGAAAGTAGATTTATCGGTAGTTATACCAATTTACAATGAAGAGGAAAATTTACCTATACTTTATCAAAAATTGAAATCTGTTTTGGAGGATTTTAGGGAGAAAGAAGGGAGAAGTTATGAGATAGTTTTTGTTAATGATGGTAGTAAAGATAAATCTTGGGAGATAATAAAGGAGTTGGCGGAGAAAGATAGAACTGTAGTGGGAGTTAATTTTAGGAGGAATTTTGGTCAGACTGCTGCAATGTCTGCTGGCTTTGAGGTAGCTAAAGGGGATATTATCATCACAATGGATGGAGACCTTCAAAATGACCCTGAAGACATACCAAAATTATTACAGAAGATAGAAGAAGGATACGATATAGTAAGTGGATGGAGAAAAGATAGGAAAGATGCATTCATAAGTAGAACCTTACCTTCAAGAATAGCCAACTGGTTAATATCAAAGGTTACCGGAGTCCATCTCCATGATTATGGATGCTCTCTAAAAGCTTATAAATCGGAGATTGCAAAAAATCTTGATTTCTACGGAGAGATGCACAGATTTTTACCGGCTTTATCAAAACCACTTGGAGCAAAGGTTATAGAGATTCCGGTAAAACATCATCCCCGTATATACGGAAAATCAAAGTATGGAATATCAAGGACTTTTAAAGTTATATTAGACCTTATATTAGTAAAATTTTTACTTGATTATAGAACTAAACCACTTAGGGTTTTTGGTGGGACTGGTTTTCTCTTAACATTTATAGGTTTTTTAGTGATGCTTTATCTTTCCTGTGAGAAGTTATGTTTTGGTAAACCTATAGGGGATAGACCTCTACTTACTTTTGGTATGCTTCTATTTATAACAGGTATTCAACTTATATCTACAGGTATAATAGCTGAGCTTATAACAAGAACATACTATGAGTCTCAGGGTAAGAGACCTTATATAATTAAAGAAATAGTTAATGGTAAAGATTGATAAAAAGAAAGCTTTTCAGCTTTTTGTTTCCTTAGTTGTAACTGGGATTTTTCTGTATCTATTTGAAATATATGTAGGTTTTGAAAAATTTATATTACTTTTTCAAAGTTTAAGCTTAATCCATTTGATAATAGGGTTTGTACTATACACTTTCAGTTATATAGTTAGGTCAATACGTTGGAGCTTAACATTAGATATAAAGGAGTTTGGTAAGTTATTTAAGATAACTGTTTTCAACACATTCTTTAATATAATACTACCTTTCAGAGTTGGGGAGTTATCCTTTTTTTATATGTTGAAAAGAGAGGGGATAAGTCTAACTCAGACAACAGTCAGTTTTATAACTACAAGAGCTTTTGATGGGCTATCACTACTGGGTTTCTTTGGTCTGTTTTATTTCCTGTATAAGGGAAATATACTTTTGGGGTTTTTAGTTTTTTCTCTCTCTCCTTTCCTTTTTCTACCTTTCTCTTTTTTGATAAAGAAAATTAAACATCAGGAGATAGTAGATTACCATAGTAAGTTGAAAGTAAAAAATCTTCTTAACATATATATTCTGTCTGTGTTAACTCTTTTCTTTAAATTTTCTGCATTCTACTTTATTCTTCCTTTACAGATAAAACTATCAATATCACAAGCTTTCTTAGCTTTTTCTGCCGGAGATCTAACAACAGTACTACCTATTCACGGTATAGCAGGAATAGGAACTTATGAATCTGGTTTTGCAGGATCTCTTTTAGTTTTAGGTGTTAGTAGAGATACTGCCCTCCTTTCTGCATTATATACACATACATTTATACTGTTTTCCTCTTCTATTCTTGCTTTCTTAACGTATATCTTTACTAAGAGGTTTTGAATATCTGATCCATCTTTTCTTTGACTATCCTTGCTGTGATCTCTGCCACATATTCTTTTAGTTCTTCTTTTATCAATCTCTCTATCTCTTCTGACATCAACTTTTCTGCTTCCTGTCTTAGTTTTTCTCTGAGTTCCAATTTTAGATCTTCTAGCTCTTTTCTTGTCTCTTCTTGGAAGTCTATCTGTAGATGGTCAACTATCTTCTCCATAGCAGGGTCTTTTTCGAGAAAATCTCTTGCCATATGTAGAGCCAGATTTTTTATCTCCTCGTCTGAGATCTGGATGTTGAAGTTCGCTATCATATTTTCTCCTCCTGTTGTAAGTTTTTTTAAAGGTAATTCTTCTTTTTTAGAAGACATTAAATCTTGTAGTGTGGTAGTACTCCTCTCCTCTATTAAAGGAGTTTCTTTTGTTTCCTCTATAGATTCCTCTACTGGTTTTATAGTAGGAGTTACAAGCTGTTCTAAAGCTTCAAGTTCTTGAGTTAATTTTAAATCCTCCTCTAAACTTGGAGATATATCAATTTCATTTATAGACTCCATCTGAGGAAGACTTTCCATTTCAGGAATCTGCTCAAATTCTACAATTTCTGTAGATTGAGGTTTTTCTTCCTCTATCTTTAAACCTAAATCTTCACTTTGCAGTGATAAATCGTTGAATTCAAGCTCTAAACTGGAAGGAATATTTACGGCTGTTTCCTGTTGTGGTATTTCGTTAAACTCAATCTCAAAAGGAGTTTCTGCCACTGTTATATCTTGAGTTAGAATATCGTTATACTCGATGAGTTCCTCTTGAACATCCGGATTTTTTGTTAAAAACTCTAAGTCTGATAACTCCTCAGAATGTGATATCTCTTCAATTTTTTCTTCAAATTTCAGCTGAACAGGTTCCTCTGTAAACTCTTCCGCTGGTGAAATTATTTCTGCTGGTTTGATGTTATTCAGTTCAGATGTCAGATCCTGTAGCTGATCAAACTTATGGAAAAATTTAACTTTCCCGAAGAACTGGGTTATATCAATAGGGTTTTCCGGGGATATTAGCCCGAATATTTTCCCATCTTCTATTACACCTTTCATTAAAAGATATCTGAGGTCATCTTCCGCAAATATTCCGGATGTAGTGTCGTAGATTATCAATTCCGGTTTAATGTTCTCTATATCTTTTAAGAAAGAAACTGTATCGCCGTAAGGTATAAGCTCTATGTTTTCTAATTTTTTCTTCAAATCTTCTATATAC
>JBBFMH010000117.1:0-4315 GCA_037478615.1 Hydrogenothermaceae bacterium | reverse complement strand
TTTGAAAGGGGGACTTTTCCCCCTGTGTGATTAAGCTTCTACTGGATAAACACTTACTACTTTTTTACCTTTTGATGTTTCAAACTTCACTTTACCATCAATGAGAGCAAATAAGGTGTAATCTTTACCCATTCCTACATTTTTTCCAGGATAAACCTTTGTTCCTCTCTGTCTAACTAAGATATTTCCTGCTCTTACGACTTGTCCGTCGTATCTCTTTACTCCAAGACGTTTTGATATACTATCGCGACCGTTACGTGTTGAACCACCACTCGCTTTTGATGCCATCTTTTATTCCTCCTTAAACTATTTCTTCAACTTTTATTAAAGTGTAAGGCTGTCTGTGTCCGTTTAGCTTGTCATAGTGTTTTTTACGTTTGTATTTGAATACCAAAACTTTTTTATGTTTGTCATGTTTTAAAACTGTGGCTTTTACAGTTCCCTCTGTTTTTAAACTGCCATCATCGTTTCTTATGCAGATAGCTGGAAGTTCTACAGTTTGTCCTTCCTCTGCACATAATTTTTCTACTTTTAATAGAGTTCCTTTCTCAACTTTATACTGTTTTCCACCTGTTTTAACAACAGCATACATAGGGCAATACCTCCGGTTACAGAAATTAGTATAATAGTATATCATAAAATTATTAATCTTTTTTCACTTTTTCAAAGATGTAGTTTATCAACTCCCCTATACCTGTTCCTTCCTTTGAAGAAGTGAGGATTATGTCGTCATGGTCTAACTTTAAGGTTTCTTTTACAACTTTTTTAACTTTTGCCTTCTCACTCTGATTAAGTTTGTCAGCTTTTGTGGCAACTACCACATACGGGATGTTATAACTTTCCAGCCACTCTTTCATCAAAAAGTCCAGATTCGTAGGTGGATACCTACTGTCAACGAGCATAATTACGAGTTTTAGATTTTCTCTCTTTAACAGGTATCCCTCTATCATCTTCTGCCAGTCCAGTCTCTCTTTCTTTGACACAGAGGCAAAACCGTATCCTGGTAGATCAACAAAGTAAATATCATCTGAAAATGAGAAGAAGTTTATAAGTCTCGTTTTTCCGGGAGTTGCACTTACTTTTGCAATAGACCTTTTGAACATGGCATTTATAAGAGAAGATTTACCTACGTTTGACCTACCAACAACAGCAACCTCAGGTTTGTCCGGAGGTGGAAAATCCTCCGGTTTAACTGCACTTTTTATAAATTTAACATCCCTTATACTTGCCATCTCTTAGCTTGCTTTTTCGTGTATGTACACAGGTGATTTTTCTTTCTTTACAACCTCTGAATCTATGACTACCTTCTTTAAAGTTTTCATCTGAGGTGCTTCAAACATAACATCAAGCATAATATCTTCTATTATAGCTCTTAAGCCTCTTGCTCCTGTTTTTCTCTCTATAGCTTCTCTTGCAATCTCCCTTAAGGCATCTTCCGTAAATTCAAGGTCTATACCATCTAATGCAAGGAGACTTTTATACTGTTTTACAAGAGCATTCTTCGGCTCTGTTAAAACTCTTACTAACATATCTTCATCAAGTTCTTCAAGAGTGGCTATTACAGGTATCCTTCCTAAAAACTCTGGGATTAAACCAAACTTTATAAGGTCTTCCACTCTTACCTGTGATATTAAATCATTCTCTTCTCCCTTGGATTTTATATCTGCACCAAAGCCTATGGATTTCTTACCTATCCTTTGCTTTATTATATCTTCAAGTCCAACAAAAGCTCCACCGAGTATAAATAGGATATTTGATGTGTCTATCTGTATAAATTCCTGATGGGGATGTTTTCTACCACCTTGAGGAGGGACATTTGCTATCGTCCCTTCCAATATTTTAAGTAATGCCTGCTGGACACCTTCACCGGAAACATCTCTCGTTATAGAGGGATTATCACCGGATTTTTTTGCTATCTTATCAACTTCATCTATATAAACTATACCTTTCTCTGCTGCCTCAACATCGTAATCTGCATTCTGCAGGAGTCTTGCAAGGATACTCTCAACATCTTCTCCTACATATCCAGCTTCTGTTATGTTGGTTGCATCTGCTATTGCAAAAGGAACATTCAGAATCTTAGCTAAAGTCCTGGCAAGTAATGTTTTCCCTGAACCGGTGGGTCCTATAAGGAGTATATTACTTTTTTCTATCTCTACATCTTTGTCTCTGTATAGGTCTCTCTGGTATATCCTCTTGTAGTGGTTATAAACAGCAACGGATAAAACCTTCTTTGCCTTTTCCTGCCCTATAACGTACTCATCCAACTTAGCTTTTATATAAGCTGGTGTTGGAAGCTCTACTGGCTTTTCAAATCTCTTCTCTTCAAGATGTGTTTTAAGTATATCTCCCAATCTCTCAACACAGCTATCGCACACATACAGGCCGTTTGGTCCGTCTATCATAACTTCTGCTTTACTCTCTGGCTTTCCACAGAATGAGCATTTTCTTTGAGCCATTAATTACTTTTCACCTCTTTTTGTTATAACTTTGTCTATAAGACCGTACTCAACAGCTTCCTGAGCAGACATAAAGTAGTCTCTCTCTGTATCTGCCTCTATCTTTTCTATAGGTTGTCCTGTATGTTTTGCAAGGTATTCGTTTAACATCCTTTTGAGTCTTAGTATCTCTCTTGCATGTATCTCTATATCGGTAGCCTGACCTTGGAATCCTCCGAGAGGTTGGTGTATCATTATCCTTGAGTTAGGTAGTGAGTATCTTTTACCCTTTGCACCGGCAGAGAGTAAAAATGCCCCCATAGATGCTGCCTGTCCAAGACAGATCGTAACTACGTCTGGTTTTATGTAGTTCATTGTGTCGTATATGGCAAGTCCAGCTGTAACAACACCACCAGGGGAGTTTATATACATGTATATATCTTTATCTGGGTCTTCAGCTTCCAAGAAAAGTAGCTGTGCAATAATGAGATTTGCAACGTGGTCATCAATAGGTGTTCCAAGTAGTATAATCCTATCTTTCAAGAGCCTTGAGTATATGTCGTAGGCTCTCTCACCTCTTGGTGTTTGCTCTATAACTATTGGTACTAACTGGTTTAGAATCTTATCCATTTTGCTCCTCTGATTGTTTTTGCTCTTCCTGAGCTTTTTGTTCAAGTTCCTCTTTTGTTAACTCTTTAATATTTGCCTTTTGGGTTATTAAGTCAAGAGCTTTCTGTCTTCTTATATCTGATTTTATAGCTTCTATCATATTTCTCTCTTCAAAATAACTTCTCAGATCCGCTGGTGTTGTGTTGTAAATTTTTGCGAGTCTTTCAATCTCTTGGTTTAGCTCCTCCTCTGTAATCTCTATACCTTCTTTCTCTGCTATCTTTGTTAATACAAACATAACTCTTATGTTGTTTATACCTGTTTTTGTGAGCCCTTCTGCCGCTGCTTCTATCATCTCTCTGTTTGGTTTTATACCATAACTTTCAAGTTGCTGTGCGTATCTTGATGCAAGATTTTGAACCTCTTTTTCTAATAATGAACTTGGAACAGGAAAGTCATACTCTGATGCTATCTTGTCAAGTATTCTCTGTTGAATATCCTGTTTTTTCAATGTTTCAAGTTGTTTTTGGATATCTTCTCTTATCTTCTGTTTTGCCTCTTCTGCTGTTTCCGCAAGTCCTATAGACTTAACAAACTCATCGTTAAATTCAGGTAGAACCTTTCTTCTTACCTCTAAAATTTCTATCTCTATTTTTGCTTTTCCTATCTCTTCTCCTTTCTCATTGTATAAAGGAGAATCTTCTATAACAACTTTATCTGATGCTTTTTTACCTTTTAGCTGTTGCTCTATCTCCGGTCTTAACATACCGGTTCCAATTATAACCTCAAACTCGTCTTCTTCTTCCTCTCCCGACTTAGCAGTAATGTGGTATTTTATCTTTACTTGGTCGCCTTCTTCCACTTCTTTGTCTGCTGCCTCATACTTTACATTTCTCTCTAATAGATTCTGTACATACTTCTCTACATCTTCATCTCTAACTTCTACTTTTACTGTTTCTACCTCTATTCCTTCGTATGGTTTAAGTTCAAACTCCGGAGCAACTTCAAAGCTGACCTTAAACTTTATCTTTTCTTCACCTTCAAGTTCTACCTCACCGAAATACACCTCTTGAACTACAGGTTTTAAATTCTCTTTCTCTAAGATTTCATTTAGGTATCTGTTAACGTAATTTCTTGCAACTTCCTCTTTTATCGCATCTTTATATTTTGCCTTTATAAGGTTTCTCGGAGCATGTCCTTTTCTAAAACCTTTAATGTCTGCAATTTTGGATATTTCCGTTATAACCTCGTTAGCTATACTCTTTACT
>JBBFMH010000116.1:0-4612 GCA_037478615.1 Hydrogenothermaceae bacterium | reverse complement strand
ATTGTAACCTACCATCCGATAGATGCTGTTGAGATAGAAGGTAAAATAGCTTACTACCTTGAAGATAACCCATCAGAGAGAGAGGAGATAGCGAAAGCGGGAAGAGAGAGATCTTTAAGAGAACATACTATATACAGCCGGGGAGAGATTATATCTAATATAATGAAAGATATAATAAAACAGTCTTTAACAGAAGAACAAAAACAAGAAGGAGACCAAGCTTGAAAAGGGCATTAATATCTGTTTCTGACAAAACTGGAATTTTAGATTTTGCAAAATCATTAAAAGAACTTGGATATGAGATAGTATCATCTTCCGGAACTGCCAAATACCTGAGAGAAAACGGTATAGATGTTATCGAAGTCTCCCAAGTTACGGGTTTTCCGGAGATACTTGATGGGAGAGTTAAAACACTTCACCCCAAGATACACGGTGGATTGTTAGCATTAAGAGATAATCCACAGCATCTAAAACAGCTTCAAGAGAACAACATCACTCCGATAGATGTTGTAGCGATAAACCTCTATCCCTTTGAGCAGACTGTTAAAAAAGGTGCAAACGTAGATGAGATTGTTGAGAACATAGACATAGGTGGTCCTGCCATGGTTAGGGCTTCTGCAAAAAATTACAGATTCGTGGCAATTATAACAGACCCATCTGACTACCACAAAGTTATACAAGAACTAAAAGAGAAAGGAGAAGTTTCATTAGAAACTAAAAAATATCTCTCCGTTAAAGCTTTTAGACATACAGCTTTCTATGATGGAATGGTCTCCAATGTGTTGGCAGAAAAATTTGAGATAACAGAAGATTTTCCTACCGAGTTGTCAATACCTTTGAGAAAACATACGACTTTGAGATATGGAGAAAATCCTCATCAAAAAGGATCTCTCTATATAAACCCTCTTGAAGATTACGGATTTTCCGTTTCAAATTGGCAGATTTTACAGGGTAAAGAGATGTCTTTTAACAACTACCTAGACACAGATAGTGCGTTAAATCTAATAAAAGAGTTTGAAGAACCTGCCTGTGTTATAGTAAAACACAACAATCCTTGTGGAGTAGCAACTTCAGATAATGTAAGAGATGCCTATGAAAAAGCACTGAAAACAGACCCTAAATCTGCTTTTGGTGGAATTGTGGCTGTAAATAGAGAAGTTGATACTGAGCTTGCAACTAAATTAACAGAGATATTCCTTGAAGTTGTAGCTGCACCTTCTTTTACGGAAGAAGCTTTAGGTGTTTTGAACTCAAAGAAAAATTTGAGAGTTGTTAAAGTGAATAACTTTCATAGAGAAGTAATAGGAAGAGATTTAAGGAGAATTTCCGGTGGTATGTTGATCCAGGATAGAGATAGACAGCTTTTTAACGAATTAAAAGTAGTTACGAAAACAGAGCCAACTGAAAAACAGCTTGAAGATATGGTATTTGCCTATAAAGTTGTGAAACATCTAAAATCAAACGCTGTTGTTATAGTGAAAGATAAGATGACTCTGGGTATAGGACCAGGTCAAACTTCAAGGGTTGATAGCTTAGAAACAGCAGTTAAGAAAGCAAAAGAGTTTGGTTTTGACCTTGAAGGTAGTGTTATTGCATCTGAAGCTTTCTTCCCGTTTAGAGACAGTATTGATTTTGCATCAAAGTATGGAATAAAAGCTGTGATACAACCAGGTGGTTCAATAAGGGACAAGGAAGTTATAGATGCTTGTGATGAGTACGGTATTGCAATGGTATTTACTGGAATGAGACATTTCAAACATTAAGGAGAGTAGATGATACTACTTGATGGTAAAAGTTTAGCTAAAAAGATAAAAGAGGATGTAAAAAGAGATATAGAGAAGTTCATATCCAAAGGATACAGACCACCTACACTATCGGTTATACTTGTAGGAGATAACCCGGCAAGTCAGATATATGTAAATAAGAAGATAAAGGATTGTCAGGAAGTAGGTATTAACTCAAAACCTTTTTTCTTACCTAAGGATATAACACAGTTGGAGTTAGAGGAGTTAATAGGTTCCCTAAACGGAGATGATGAAGTTGACGGTATATTAGTTCAGCTTCCTCTCCCTTCCCACATAAATACATTGGAAGTTATAGAGTATATAAATCCCAAAAAAGATGTTGATGGATTTCACCCGGAGAATGTAGGAAAACTGGCAACTGGAAGAGATGATGGAATTCTCCCATGTACTCCCTACGGTATTATGAGATTGCTTCAAGAGTATAACATAGATGTTTTCGGCAAAGATGTAGTGATTGTAGGTGCAAGCAACATAGTAGGAAAACCTATGGCTTTACTTTTTTTAAAAGATGAAAAATCTACTGTGACAATCTGTCATAAAAACACAAAAGATTTAAAAAGCCATACATCAAAAGCTGATATTCTTGTGGTTGCAACCGGAGTTCCTCATCTTATAAAGGCAGATATGGTTAAAGAAGGGTCAGTAGTTATAGATGTAGGTATAAACAGAGTAAACGGAAAGATAGTTGGAGATGTGGATTTTGAAGGTGTAAAAGATAAAGTTTATGCAATAACTCCGGTCCCCGGTGGTGTAGGTCCCATGACTGTTGCTATGTTGCTTCAAAACACGTTCGATATATATAAAAGAAAATTTACTTCTTAGGTCTAAATGTTTTTACCTTTGAAGGGTCTGTATCTATAAATGCACCCTCTATTAGGTCAATACAGTAAGGTATAGCCGGGAATACGGCATCAAGACATAACTTGATAGATTGAGGCTTACCGGGAAGATTCACTATAAGACAGCTGCCTCTTATACCTGCCGTCTGTCTTGAAAGTATGGCAGTTGGCACCTGTTGTAATGATACCTGTCTCATCAACTCACCAAATCCTGGCATCATCTTTTCAGATACTGCCTCTGTAGCCTCGGGAGTGACATCTCTTTTGGCAGGCCCAGTTCCACCTGTTGTAAGGATAAGACTACAACCTCTATTATCAACCATATCTATTAATGTTTCCTTAATAAGCTCTAACTCATCTGGGATAACCCTATAATCAACATCAAAATGAGTGGTCAAGACATCGTTTAAATAATCAATTATTGCTTTACCGCTTATGTCTTCATAAATTCCCTTACTTGCTCTATCAGATATAGTTAATACACCTATTACAGCTTTTTCCATCTTCACCTCATCTTATAAATACAAATCTACATTTCTGATTTTCATAGTCTCTTTCCACCCACTGAATACCTCTTACACCTTCCTCAAGTCCTCTTACAAAGCCTTCTATGAATCCCCATCCACACCAACATACACAGTGCTCAACAGGTCCAAAGTTTCTTGGTTTTAACACTCCTTCATAGAATACACAGTTACATATATAAGCATCATTTTTATTTCTCTCAATTTTGTATGCAAAACCGAATGTGTTTAGACTCTTTTCCAATAAACTTTCCCATTCCTCCTTAGGATGGTTTTGCATAAGGACCTTTGCAACTTCTCTTCCCAGTTGTCTGATTATCGCATATCCACCTTTCTGTCCGAACATATTCTGAACTTCATCGGCAAAGGCAAAAACTATATCTCTTCCTGAAGCATTTTCAGAAGACTTTTTTGAGACTTCACTAAGTATCTGGTTTACTGCTTTCTCCCCCAGGATATTCTTTGTAAGAGAAATTAAAGTGTCTATAACTTCCTTGTTTATTTCCCCTTCTATCATGACCATAGCTATAACCTCATTCTATTTTATCCTAATAATAATATCACAGATAAAAAGATTTTTAAAAATGATTTTAATCAAACTTTAAGTGAAACTCTATGAGTTTTGATTACTACCGTAATTCTTCCACATTTTATACATACCTACCACAAAGACAATCAAAACAGTTAGCCAAACTGAGAATAGAGCTATATATCCGGATTTTGCTATTACCCATTCCACTTTTAAGCCACCAAACTCTATGAGGGTAGTAACAGCTATCACCAAAAATATAGAAGTTAAAAGCATATATCTCATAACTTTTATCTTCCAGGATAAGAGAAGCCCAACACCTAAAAATATTAGCAGCCAAACCGCTACTATATTTCTTATTATCAATTCAAGCATTTTCTCTCTCCTGAAAAAAAATTAGTTAAAGAATATTATAACCTTTACAAAATAAAAAAGCCCCCTTTAAAGGGGCTTAGATAGCTAAACTTTTTACTACTTTTAAACTTTTACTGTAAATGTAAAGTTTTCTCCATCTGCATCTACTATAACGGTATCACCTTCTTTTATCTCTCTTCTGAGTATCTTTTCAGATAGAGGTGTTTCTATGTATTTTTGGACAGCTCTTCTCAATGGTCTTGCTCCATAAACTGGGTCATATCCGAGTTTTACAAGTAGTTCTTTTGCATTGTCCGTAAGCTCTACTCTTATATTTCTGTCATATAATCTCTTGTTTAGAGAGTTTATCATTAGGTCTATTATCTGTTTTATCTCTTTCTTGAAGAGAGGTTTAAATACAATTATCTCATCTATCCTGTTTAAAAATTCAGGTCTAAAGTAATATTTAACCTCTTCTACGACCTTATCTTTGGCTTTGTTAAACTCTCTTTCTATTACATCTTCATCAGCATCAAAAGGTATGCTTATAAGATGCTGGCT
>JBBFMH010000115.1:0-4618 GCA_037478615.1 Hydrogenothermaceae bacterium | reverse complement strand
GTAATCAGAAATTCTTTATTCCATATCAGAGGTCTGAGGACAAGTATATCATTTCCAACTTTTGTGTAAACTTCCCTTGATTCATTAACAGCTGCCTCAATTTTACCGTTTATCTTAAACTCTATCTGCTTTTTAAATTCATCTATATCGGTTACTTCAAGGATCTGTCTTATTGGAGCTTCTTGGTAAAAGAGATAAACCTCTAATTTCCTGTCTTTTTTTATCTTATCTATAAGACTTTTTACTGTCCCTTTTTCTTCCATCTTTCTCCCTTTGTTTTTAACTGTTATAATTTTAACATAAAAAAATAAGGAGTGGCATATGTTAGAGAGGGAGATAGCTTATAGTCTGGCTCTTTCTAAGGCAAAAGGTATAGGATATAGAACGTTTAAAATTCTGATAGATAGATTTGGGTCTGCTGCCTTAGCTGTTGAAAGTGTAAATAAGTTTGAAGATATAGGTAAAAATCTGGTTCAAACTGTTGAATCTATTTGTGATAAAGATTTGGAAGATGGGTATAAACAGATAGAGAAAGCGTATAAATTAGGTGTCAAGATAGTTCCTCTGTCAAGTCCAGACTATCCTAAGCTTCTTAAAGAGATTCCAGATCCACCACCTGTTTTATATGTGAAAGGTAATTTTCCTATTCCTGAGAACACCCTATCTGTTGTAGGGACGAGAAATCCATCTGTATATGGTAAATTTTTAGTAGGGAAAATAGTTAGGCCTCTTGCTAAGGAAGGAGTGAATATAGTCTCCGGACTTGCATCTGGCATAGATTCTATGGCTCATAGAGTGACATTGGAAGAAGGAAGTTTTACTACTGCTGTTTTAGGACACGGTATAGATTTTATTTTCCCTCCCCAAAATAAAGGTCTGTATGAGAAGATAGCGAATAATGGCTGTTTGATATCAGAATTCCCGTTGGGAACAAAACCATCTAAATACACATTTCCACAGAGAAACAGAGTCATAGCGGGAATTTCTTATGGAACAATCGTTTTAGAAGCAGGATTAAATTCAGGAAGTTTAATAACTGCAAGGTATGCAGACGGTTATTCCCGTGTTGTATTTACTCCTCCAGGAAATATAAATCAGGAATCTACACTTGGAAATAATCTTCTCATAAAACAGAGTATTGCTATTCCTCTTTTGTCTGTGGAAGATATATTTAAAGAGATCTCTTTTTTATCCAGAGATTTCCAGAGAGAAGATATAGAATTAACAGATATAGAGAAAAAGATACTCTCTTTACTTACATCACCTAAACATATAGATCAGATATTGGAAGAACTTAATTTTGATCCAGAGATTGATTCTATCCTATTTGAGATGACTTTAAAAGGGTTAATAAAAGAGGAAGGAGGATTTTATTACAGGACAGGCTAAAAAGCCTGTCAATTTTTAGTCAAACATAAATTTATTCTTAGGTTCTATATTTTCAGGAGCATCTTTTAGGGATACCTTTATCCTACCTTGGTCGTCTATCTCTATTACCTTAACTTTAAGAATATCTCCAACTTTTATAGCATCTTTTGCTGATTTTAATCTTTCTCCAGTAATCTGAGATACATGTAGTAGAGATAATCTTCCAGGCATAAGTTCTACAAATGCTCCGTAGTCTTCAACCCTTGTCACTTTTCCAAGATACACCTCTCCTACTTCTATATCCATAATAAGCTCATTTATCATAGATATGGCTTTTTCTGCCGCTGTTTTATGGAGAGCGTATATCTTAACAAGACCGTCCGGTTCTATGTCTATCTTAACACCGGTTTCCTCTATTATCTTCTTGATGTTCTTTCCAGCAGGTCCTATTATGAGACTTATCTTTTCAGGTAAAACTCTCAACTTTGTTACCGTTGGAGCATATGGGGATAGTTCTTTCCGAGGTTCCGGAATTGCTTGATACATAAGGTCAAGTATGTAGTTTCTTCCCTCTCTTGCTTGTTTTAAGGCTTGCTGAAGTATCTCTTTTGTTAGACCTTTTACTTTTATATCCATCTGAATAGATGTTACTCCATCCCTTGTCCCAGCTACTTTAAAGTCCATATCTCCAAGATGGTCCTCATCCCCAAGAATGTCAGATAGGATAACAAATCTATCTTCTCCCTTTATAAGACCCATTGCTATACCGGCCACATGTTTCTTCATAGGAACCCCGGCATCAAACAAGGAAAGAGAACCACCACAAACTGTTGCCATGGAAGTTGATCCGTTTGATTCGAGGATGTCAGATACAACCCTTATAACATAAGGAAACTCTTCTTCGGAAGGGATTAACGGTTCTAATGCTCTTTCTGCTAAATTTCCGTGCCCTATCTCTCTTCTGGAAGTAGCTCTTGGAGGTTTTGCTTCCCCGGTGCTAAAAGGTGGAAAATTGTAGTGAAGCATGAATCTCTTCATAACTTCACCGGCCTCTATACTCTCCTCTATCTGTCCTTCTGAAGGTGTTCCCAAGGTTGTTGTTACAAATGCTTGAGTCTGTCCTCTTGTAAATATGGCAGAACCATGGTTTCTTGGGAAAACTCCTACCTTTATCCAGATAGGTCTTATCTCTTCCGGCTTTCTTCCGTCTATTCTCTTTCCTTCAAAGAGTATCTGATCTCTCATTACACCACTAACAACATCTTTGTAGAGGAAAGAGGCTTTTTTCTTCTTCTCTTCAGGAATTTCTAAAGCAGTTAAAGTTTCTTCAAAGATGTCTGCTATAGCTTTGTTTCTCTGTTTTTTATCCTCTATAGAAAATGCCTCTTTTACTTTTTCATATACATACTCTTTTATCTTTTCTCTTAAAATTTCGGCTTCTTCATCTATAGGAATTTCAGCTTTTGGCTTTGAATACTTTCCTCTAAGCTCCTCTTGAAGGTCTATTAATTTCTTTATCTCCTGGTGTCCAAATAGCATTGCTTCAAGTATAACTTCTTCAGGAACCTCTTTTGCGCCACCTTCTACCATAACTATGGCATCTTTTGATCCAGCAACAACTATCTCAATATCTGCCTGATTCTTCTGTTGGTAGGTTGGATTTACGATAAACTCTCCGTTTACTCGGCAAACCCTCACACCTGCTATAGGTCCCTCAAAAGGAATATCACTTATATGAAGTGCAGCGGAAGCCCCTACTATTCCAAGTACATCTGGATCGAACTGGTCGTCTGCAGAAAGTGTGTATGCTGTTATTATCACATCATTGTAAAATCCCTTCGGGAAAAGAGGTCTTATGGGTCTATCTATATTTCTGGCAACTAAAACTTCTCTATCTGTTGGTTTACCCTCCCTTTTAACAAATCCACCTGGAATCTTACCGTAGGCGTAATACTTTTCCCTATACTCAACTGTAAGTGGGAGAAAGTCTATATCAGCTTGGGGTTCTTCAGCCATTACGGCAGTAACTAAAACAGCTGTATCCCCCTGTCTTACTATTACAGCTCCATTAGCTTGACCGGCAAAGTAGCCTGTTTCAATAGAAAAAGGAGCACCGTTTAAAACGGTCTGGACTTTTATCTCCTGCATGTTATCTCCGTATATTTATTATTTTTCGCCGGCAGACTCCCTTAAACCGAGAGTTTCTATAACTTTTCTGTATCTTTCTTCACTTTCTCTCTTTAGGTAGTTGAGAAGTTTTCTCCTTTTGTTAACAAGTCCTATCAAACCTCTTCTTGAGTGGAGATCTTTTTTGTTTGCCTTTATATGCTCCGTTAGGTTTCTGATTCTCTCTGTTAAGATAGCAATCTGAACCTCAGGAGAGCCTGTATCTTTCTCGTGGATGGCAAACTGTTTAATTAACTCTTGCTTTTTTTCAGCAGTTATAGACATCTAAACCTCCTACTAAAATTAAAATCTCAAGAGAATATTATAACACAGTTGAAATTTTAAGTGGATTTTTAGATTTTAGATGGTGGGAAAGGAGGGAATCGAACCCTCACGGGGTTGCCCCCAAGGGATTTTAAGTCCCTCGCGTCTGCCAGTTCCGCCACTTTCCCAAAAAGCAAAATATATTATATAAACTTTTTGTCTCAAATGCAAATCTTTCTTTTAGGTTAAAATATTTATCTAAAATCTGCAAGAGGTAAACTATGCCGAAAAGAACAGATATAGAGAAGATAATGCTGATAGGATCAGGACCTATAATAATAGGACAGGCAGCAGAGTTTGATTACTCAGGAACACAGGGTGCAAAGGCTCTAAAAGAAGAAGGTTATAAAGTTATTTTGGTTAATTCAAATCCAGCAACAATTATGACAGATCCGGATGTTGCAGATAGAACCTATATAGAACCTTTGATTACACCGGTTATAGAGAAAATAATAGAAAAAGAGAGACCAGATGCAATCCTACCTACCTTAGGAGGACAGACAGCTCTAAATTTGGCGATAGACCTCTACGAGAAGGGAATATTAGATAAATACAATGTAAAATTGATAGGGGCAAATTACGAAGCTATAAAAAAGGCAGAGGACAGAGACCTGTTTAAAAAAGCTATGGAAAACATAGGTTTATCTATGCCAAAGAGTGCTGTTGTAAAGTCTCTGGCTGAAGCTGAGGAAGTTATCAGATGGATAGGTTTTCCGGTAATAATAAGACCTTCCTTTACATTGGGAGGAACAGGTGGAAG
>JBBFMH010000114.1:1409-4627 GCA_037478615.1 Hydrogenothermaceae bacterium | reverse complement strand
CTGTCTCTCATCGATTATAAAATCTTTCCTTAAAACTGGCAGTTTCACCTCTTTTGCGATTTCAGCAAGATACTCTATAGACCCTTGAAAATACTGTTTATCAGTTAAAACAGATATTGCCTTGGCCCCATTTTTTTCATACTCCTTTGCTATCTCAACAGGATTAAACACATGTCTTATAATACCTTTAGAAGGAGATGCTTTTTTGACTTCAGCTATTATATTTGTTCCCTTGCCTTTCAACGCTTTTTTAAAATCTAAAACCTTCTTTTTTCTATTAACAGCAAGGTCTTCTAAGACTTTGATATAAGCTGGAGTATAACTTTCCAACTCCTCATACTTCGTCTTTATTATCTTTTCCAAAA
This sequence comes from Hydrogenothermaceae bacterium, assembly GCA_037478615.1. GTDB lineage: Bacteria > Aquificota > Aquificia > Aquificales > Hydrogenothermaceae > JAOABC01. The sequence continues at coordinate 4,262 of JBBFMH010000114.1, read as the reverse complement.
TATTCATCTTCCTACCTCAACACCACAAAGAAATATATCAATCCCAATACTATCCTATATATACCAAACGGTATAAAGTTATGAGTAGATATAAATTTAAGTAGTAATTTAATAGCTATAACTGCAAAGATAAACGCAGTTATAAAACCTATAACTAAGTTACTCCAATCTGACACGTTGAAGTTAGAGTGGTTTTTATATATGTCGTAAAATGTAGCCATAAACATAGTGGGAACTGCCAGTAAAAATGAAAACTCTGCAGCTGTTTTTCTATCAAGGTCTAAAATTAATCCTCCAATTATCGTAGCTCCTGACCTTGAAGTTCCTGGAATCATTGCAAGAGATTGGAAAACACCTATGGTGAAAGCTTTTTTATAATCAACATCGTATATACTTTTTACCCCATATTCCCTGTTTTTATGGATATACTCAATACCAATAAGAATAAAACCTCCTAATACAAGCATAAAGACAACTGTGTAAGGATTAAAGAAAGATTTTATCAGCTTATAAAGTAAGAATCCGAGAACTCCCGTAGGTATAAAAGCTACGATCAACCTCTTTAAAATCTCTAACTCCAAAAATTTCTTCCAATAGAGGAAAACAACAGCCATAATTGAACCAAGCTGTATAGAAACCTCAAAAGCTTTATGGGTGTCTGTCTGCTGAACACCCATTAAGTTAGAAACCAATATGAGATGCCCTGTAGAGGATATCGGTAAAAACTCTGTCAGTCCTTCAACGACTCCAAGGATAAATGCTTCAATACCACTCAAAATTTACTCCTTCTCTATCTCTTTTATCTTTTCCTGAAAATCTCTTATGTCTTTAAAATCTTCATACACAGATAAAAATCTTAAGTATGCAACCTTATCAAGCTGCTTCAACCTTTCTTTTACCATTTCACCGATTTCGTAACTTGTTGTAGTAAGTTTTCCTTCATCTATAAGAAATCTTTCTATGCTATCTGCAATATCTGTTATCTGCGTATCAGATATAGGTCTTCCTTTTGATGCCAGTTTTATACCCCTTATAATTTTTTCCTTGTTAAAAGGCTCTACTTTTCCATCTTTTTTAATAACTTTAATATTTTCTTCTTCTATTCTTTCATAAGTAGTAAATCTGTATCCACACTCAAGACATTCCCGTCTTCTTTTTATAACAGACCCGTCTTTTGACTGTCTGGTTTCCAATACTTTATCACTTAAACTTCCACATTTTGGACATCTCATTATAACTTCCTTAAAACCTTCTCCATTTTTTCTAAAGTTATCTCTATGTCACTGTTAGAGTGAGCTGTGCTTAGGAAAAATGCCTCAAACTGTGAAGCTGGTAAATATACACCCTCTTCAATAAGTCCTCTGAAAAACTTTGCAAATAACTGAGTGTCAGAGGTTTTTGCTGTTTGAAAATCTACAACTTCCTTGTCTGTAAAGAATGCCGTTATCATTGATCCAACCCTATTTACCGTTATAGGCTTTCCGGTTAACTTTGATATCTCTTTTATACCATCTTCCAAAACTTTACCTTTTTTATCAAGTTCCTGATATGGATTTAACTCTTTTAAAAGTTTAAGTTGTGCAAGTCCTGCAGCCATTGCAAGAGGATTTCCAGAAAGTGTCCCTGCTTGATAAACTGGCCCTACAGGTGCCACATACTCCATAATCTCCCTTTTTCCACCGTATGCTCCAACCGGAAGACCTCCTCCTATCACTTTTCCGAAAGTGGTTATATCAGGTTCTATATCGTAAAGTTCCTGAGCTCCACCGTAAGCCAATCTAAACCCTGTCATAACTTCATCAAATATAAGTAAAGCTCCGTAATCTCTTGTTATCTGTCTTAATTTTTGGTGATACTCTTTTGAAGGAGCTACAACCCCCATATTTCCGGCAACAGGTTCAATTATCACACAGGCAATATCTTCACCATACTTTTTAAATGTTTCTTCCACAGCTTCAATACTGTTATAAGGTAAAACTATGGTTAATTTAGCTAACTCTTCCGGAATTCCAGGAGTCCCAGGAATACCTAAGGTTGCAACCCCCGACCCAGCAGACACCAAAAGACTATCTCCATGTCCGTGATAACATCCATCAAATTTAACTATATACTTCCTCTTTGTATAGCCTCTTGCAAGTCTTATGGCACTCATAGTTGCTTCTGTTCCAGAATTAACAAACCTAACCATCTCAACAGATTTAACAGCATTAACAACTTCTCTTGCCATCTCCACTTCTATTTTTGTAGGAGCACCAAAACTTGTTCCAAAGTTAGCTATCTGTTTTATGGCATTTAGTATCTGGTCATGGGCGTGACCTAATATGAGAGGTCCCCAAGACAAAACATAGTCTATATACTCATTTCCATCTTCATCCCATATTCTTGAGCCTTTACCTCTATTAATAAAAATTGGATCACTTCCAACAGATTTAAAAGCTCTAACCGGAGAGTTAACTCCACCAACTAAATACTTTTGTGCTTCTTTAAAAAGCTCTCTTGATCTCTCCATAAAGTCCTCCATTCATCAGCTTCTTCTCTAAAATATTCTATCATAAGGATTTTACAGAGCTGGCTTTTGAGGTTTAACCAAAAATTTGGAAATCTTTGGAGCATATTGAGCAAACAGTATACCCGTTATTGCCATAATTAGTATATACACACCAAAGAAAGGCGAAAAATTAGCGGGTGATAGCTTAGATATAACTATGGAAAACTCTCCTCTGTTGATAATAGAAAATCCGGCCGTCATAGATGCTCTCTTTGATAGTCCGTAAAACTTTCCTCCTATATATCCAGTTAAAAACTTTCCAATCATAGATAGAACAACAATTACAAAAATCATAACAATAGACT
>JBBFMH010000114.1:0-1399 GCA_037478615.1 Hydrogenothermaceae bacterium | reverse complement strand
CAGAAGGGATTTATCTATAACTATATTGGCGCCGAATAAGAAGAAAAATATTGCAACTGCAAGCTCTTTTATAGAGAACATACTCTTTTCCACATCATGTGATTTTCCCGTTTCTGAGATAATCATACCCATTAAAAAAGCCCCGATAGCTTCCGATAAACCAATAGCCTGTGTAAATCCGGCAAAAACTATAAGCCCTCCGAATGCAAAGAGAATAAATAGGTCTTCGTTTATAAATTTATCAATAAAGTTAGATAACTTATCACGAAACAGCATAACTATAAGATAAACCATAGAGAATACAGCAATTATCTTAAAAGCCATAATACCAAACATAACGGGAGTTAACTCTCCTCCTGTCATGATACCAGCAAGAACAGCAAGCATAATAGGAGCCACAATATCTTCAAACACCATAAGTCCTAATATCATCTCTGTTTCAGGATTTGCAATCCTCTTATTATCTGCAATAACCTTTGTTGTGATAGCGGAAGAGGAAGCATAGGCAACAGCTCCACCTAAAAAAGATATAAGCCAGCTAAAACCCATCAATTTAAGAACCGCAAAGATAACAAAAAAGTTAAAAAAGATGTCCAGTAATCCAACAGTCCAGATTCTCTTGGCAGTGGAAACGGCTCTAACTATATTAAATTCAAGTCCAAGGTAGAAGAACAGTAAAACAATACCAAGCTCACTAAATCTCTCTATCGTTTCATCTTCATGTATAAATTTACCTAGTAAAATACCTATTATTATGTAGAATATAGCTGTAGGAAGTTTAAAAACCTTTCCGATATATCCAGCTGTAAAAAGAGCAAGATTAAGCAGCCCAAACTCAAGAAGAAAAGGTATATCTATCATCTTAGCTCACAAGCAGGGTAAAAAATCTGGAAAAACTTTTCTATCTGTTCCTTGTTTCCCACTATCACAAGTGTATCTCCATCTTTTATAACTTCCTCCGGTAGAGGATTCGTTATCGTTTGGTTTTCTCTCAATATAGAGACAACAGTAACTCCAGTCTTTTTTCTAATCTCAAGGTCTTTTATAGATCTGTTTACCAGTGGAGATGATTTATCCACATTAACCCACTCTATGACTAAGTTTTTCATAAACATCTCTTTTTCTTCCTGTCCTTCCGGTTTAAAGTAAGTTCCCATCAGAATAGAACCAAGTTGATTAGCTTCCTCCTCATTTAAAACAAAAGAGCAAACCGGCTCATCAAAATCATCTTTACTGAAAAAATATATCTCTCTTTTCCCGGAGATATGTATTATCACACTTATCTTCTCTTTATCTGCTGTAATAACCGAAAATTTTTTACCAATTCCAGGAAGGAGTTCAAGCATATGCAGACGGGTTGTAATGGAATGGGCATCATTGAAAAATTTTACGAATGCTT
>JBBFMH010000113.1:0-4651 GCA_037478615.1 Hydrogenothermaceae bacterium | reverse complement strand
CCCGTTGCCATAACTTCAAGATCTATCATTGAGTGAAATGAAAAACTCTCAAGCATATGGGATAAAAACCCAACCTGAGTATCAACTTTATACTTTCCCGTGCCGTCCAGATTTATCGACAGCTCTATCTGGGTTTCCTTTGTTTCCCTCTTAATGTAAGCTTTTCTATCCATCGTAATCACACCTTAACTTTATTAAAAGTAGCTCCTCTATAATCATTACCTTCTACATTTATAATATAACACATCTCTTTTATCCTGGATACTATTCCCTCACCAAATCTCTCTCTAATAGTTAGTTCTATGTTGTTATCTCTCTCTAAATCAAAGTTAGTTGTTATTATTATAGGTAGTTTATCGTTATACCTTTTTACTATTACGTAATGGAGAATATCTTTAGCCCAATCTGAAAGTCTCTCTGTTCCAAGATCGTCTAAAATTAAAATCTTAGCAGATATAACACTGTCTAAAAGCTCTCTGGTACTTGAAGAACCGTCAAAGGTAGCTTTTAAGTCATAAAGGAGCATCTTTGTATCGTAGAACAGACCTGTTATCCTCTGTTTTATGTACAGCTCCCTCAATATGGAAACGGCAAGATGAGTCTTACCAACTCCGTGTTTTCCATAGAAAAAAAAGCCTTTTCCTTCTTGATACTCATCAGAGTAAATATACTCCTTAAGTCTTTCAATAAGTATGTGATGTCCGTAATTTTTCATAGCTTTAAAGTTGTCTAAAGATGCATGGGAATATCTTCTGGGAATATTTAGAGCTTTGACTATGTTATCCTTTTTATATACAATCTGACATTCACATTTTAACGCACCTTTATCGGTTATAACCCAACCTGTATCATTACAAAGCTTACATTTAGTCTCTTCTCTCAATCTTTTCCTTCCGGTAGTATTTGATGAAATATTTTATATAGTTACGTTAAATTTTCAACAATATTTTTCAGAATTAAGTATGAAGCATCTTCTTTATCTGGAGTTTGTATATCAACAGTTTTTCCATCTTTAAAGATAATAGTCCCTTGATAAAACTCTTTACTGAAAACTGTTGTTGGGTTTGCTACTATAACATCAAGATTTTTCTTATTTAGTTTAGACAATGCATTTTCTATCATATCTTCACTTTCTGCTGCAAATCCTACCAAAATCTGATCATCCTTTTTTATCTCACCGAGTTTTTTAAGTATATCCGGATTGGGAGTGAGTTCAACTACAGGATTTTCTCTGTCCTTTTTCAACTTCTGATTACTGTACTCTTTTGGTCTAAAGTCTGCAACCGCTGCATTCATTATGATAACATCAAACTCTTTAGCTTTCTCTATTACTACATCGTACATATCTCTTGCCGATATAACATCTATCTTCTTTATCTGAGAAGGAATACTCAAACATGTGGGGGCCGATATAAGAAGAACCTCTGCTCCCATTCCGTAAGCAATCTTTGCTAAACTATAACCCATTGTGCCGGAAGATGCATTTGATATATACCTTATTGGGTCAAAGTACTCTCTCGTTCCACCTGCTGTAATAAGAACCTTTTTACCTTTAAGGCTATCCCCGTATATCACTCTTAAAGTTTCTAAGTATATATCCTCAATCTCTGCAAGTTTTCCCTGACCTTCTTCACCACAGGCAAGAACTCCTTCAGCCGGAGAAACTATCCTGTATCCTCTTTCTTTTAGCACCTTTATATTATCGGAAGTGGCCGGATTTTCAAACATCTTTGTGTTCATCGCTGGAGCTATCACAATAGGTTTATCGTAGGCAAGAGCCAAGGAAGTTAAAAAATCATCTGCTAATCCCATTCTCAACTTTGCAATAGTGTTTGCAGTTGCCGGAGCTATAACGAAAGCATCAGCCCATCTTGCCAATGTTATATGTTCAAGTCCTGTATCTCCATCATTCCAATCTACAAAAACCTTATCGTTTGTAAGAGCTTGAAAAGTCAGTTTACCAACAAACTCAGTAGCCTGCGGAGTCATACATACCTTTACATTGGCACCTTTCTTTTGAAAAAATCTCACTATCTCACATGCTTTATAAGAAGCTATAGAGCCGCTAACACCTACAAGGATGTTTTTACCTCTAATCAACAGTTAAACCTCTAACTTTGGATATCTCTTCTCTTTATCAACTATATGGATATCCTCAACTGCAAATTTACTATCTCTTAAAAAGTTATAAATTTTGACAGCTTCATCTTTTGATCTAAATCCAAAAACTAAGCCACAGTGTGGGTATATCTCTTTTGGAACTGGAAGCATAACATAGGAGTTATTCATATTTTTCTCTAATAAGAAATTATTTGCCCTTATGCCTTCTGCCACAGAGACAAAAGTTATCAGATACTTTGGTTTTTTAGATGGAAGTAAATCTAATAGATGCTGTATTATATGAAGTTTTACACCTAAGGATATAAATTTTATCTTATCCCACAGTTTTTCTCCTTTAAAACCTTTACCTCTCTCTATGATGGCGATGTAGTAGCCATTTTCTTCCTTAAACTCTATCAATTTATTTCCAGTTTCAAAAGACCATATCTCTATGTCTTTCTTAAAAGCTCTGTCATCTGCTAAAACTTTTAATCTTTCACCTACCGGAATATCCTTTAACTTCCTTGATACCAAAGTAAGTGGTAAAGGACAGAAAAGTCCTCTTGTATCCATAGTTTCCATATATATCTCCTTTATTTAGATATAAGCTTACCTAAAGGCTCTCCACCAAGTAGATGCCAATGGACATGGAAAACTTCCTGCCCTGAATCTGGACCTGTATTCACTATAAGCCTAAAACCTGTTTTGTCTATCTCAAACATCTTTGCAATCTCATTTGCCTTCAGTATTATATGTCCTATTAATGTTTTATGTCTTCCTTCAAAGTACAGATTGTTTGGTATATGCTCTTTCGGGATTATAAGTATATGGACTTTTGCCTGAGGTCTGATGTCGTGGAATGCCATTATCAGTTCATCTTCATACACTACCTTTGCTGGAATCTCTTTATTTACGATTTTACAGAAAACACAGTCATTGCTCATAATTTATCACCTCCGATTTTTTCAGTGAGTACTTTTTAAGTAAATCAACAACTTTATCTATATTCCATCCCTCTGTTGTAGATATATACAGCTTGTTTTCCACTTCATCTTCCTCTATTAAATCCTTTGAAGGGACCACTCTGTCCATTTTATTCATAATCTCTACTATTGGTTTATCTAAAACTTTAAGCTCAGACAGAACTTTTTCTACAGTAGCTTTCTTCTTTTCCCAGTTTTCATCTGATATATCTATCACATGTAAGATAACATCCGCATCTTTTACCTCTTCAAGGGTTGCCATGAAAGCATCCATAAGTTCCTGTGGCATATTCTCCACAAATCCTACTGTATCCGTTATTAGAGCTTTCTTTCTTATGTCCGGAAAGTAAAGCTGTGATGTCTTTGTGTCAAGTGTTGCAAAGAGCATATCCGACACAAAGATATCTTTTTTTGATAACCTTTTCAGTAGTGATGATTTTCCAGCATTTGTATATCCTACCAGAGAAACTTTCAGTATATCTGGATTGTCCTCTCTTGATTGTCTCTGGATTTTTCTCTGTTTCTTTATCTCTTCAAGTTCTCTTTTTATTTTCGTTATTCTCTCTTTGATTCTCCTTGTTTTTATCTCACCTATCTGCTCTCCGGCTCCCCTTGTTTTCATTCCACCACCAATTCTTGAAAGGTCTTTACCTTTAGTGCCATACATTCTCGGTAATTGATGTTGAAGGTATGCAAGCTCCACTTGAAGTTTTGCCTGCCTTGTCTTTGCTCTCTTTAAGAATATCATCAGTATAAGGTCTGTTCTATCTAAAACATCAACTCCGATAATCTCTTTTAGATTTGATATCTGAACCGGAGAGAGATTAACATTAAAAACCACAGTATCAGCCTCTACCCCCTCCACAAGTTTGGCTATCTCTTGAGCCTTACCTTTACCTATGTAGTATGCAGGGTCAGGATAATCTCTCTTCTGGTAAACCTTCCCTAATACCTGTCCTTCCGCAGCTTCTACAAGCCCTTCAAGCTCTGATACAGAGAATCTAAAATCTCTCTCTGTTTGGTCTATTCTTACACCTACTAAAACTGCTCTCATTCAACGACAATTGTGCTTATAGCATGTTTGTATATAAGTTGCTGTTGACCATTTACATCAAGTAAGATAGTAAATTGGTCACTGTCTAAGATTTTCCCCACTATTCTGGTACCTCTGATAAGATAAACTGTAACTTCTTTTCCTTCTTTCCTATACTCTGTCAAAATCTCATCTTGAACATTCATCCTTAAATACCTCCTTCTGTACTTGTTTTTTCAACGTTTAAAATATCCATTTTTTCTATCTCCTGAAGTATATGCTTAATAATTAATTCCTCTTTTTCTACTTTCAACTCTTTAAAATCAGTTTTGTTTCTAAAAGTTCTAATCTGTCTCTTTGCAAACTCTTTTGTATTCTTTATTATACTATTTTTTGACTCTTCTAAGCTAACTTTATTCTCAATATATGGTATAAGCTCTTTATAACCTATTGCCTGCATTGAAGTAAGTGCATCTTTAAAACCCATATCTAAAAGCTTTCTAACCTCCTCTAATAGTCCAAGTTTAAACATCTT
>JBBFMH010000112.1:0-4672 GCA_037478615.1 Hydrogenothermaceae bacterium | reverse complement strand
CATAGTATCCTCTATTTTATAGAAATTTTTTTTACAGCATGGATTCTACCATCTCTCGCCATTTTATAAAGAGTAAACTTTCCTATTTTTAAATATTTTGCGGTCTCGTCAAGGGTAAACATTTCTCTACAAACTTTCATCGTAAGTTTAACCTCTTTTAATCTACCAAAGTTTACCATTCTTTGACATCATTTAATATCATGTAATAATGTATAGCAAAGAGAAGCAAAAAGTCAAGTTCCCGTAAACGTCCATAACATTTTAGACACATCCTTAAAAATCCAGTCTAAATTGGCTTAACATAATATCCCAATGGTGATTTCTAATTTAAAATCTACTATATAATAAATTAAAAACCCTTTTTATTCTGCTTGGGCTTCTGTTATCTCTCTATCTTTTATCAGTTTTATTTTCTTCTTTATTACCAACCCACCTGAGAGAACAGTCCTCATAGCTTCTTCTACCGTTAGGTCTGTAAATATTACATCCTTTTTATCTACAAAAAGCAAAAATCCGGAAGTAGGGTTTAATGCAGCTGGAACAAAAACCATAAGTTTTTCATTTTCACATATCTTAACTTGATTTGATAAAAACCCTATAGCTAAGGAGTCAGGATGTGGATACTTAACCAAAACCACCTTAGAAAAACTCTCCTTATTTAAAAACAGAGTTTCAACTGTCTGCTTTGTGGCATTGTATATAGACCTAACTATCGGAATCTTTGATATTAAAAGCTCCCAGTATTCCAGTATCTTTTTACCAAAGTAGTTTTGTGTCATCAGACCCAGTATAAGTATTATGGATAAAGTTATAACTATACCTATACCTGGTATCTCTGAAATTGGAATACCTATAAGTCTGAGATACGGAAGGATCAAGTCGTTTATCGTGGTTAATACTGCCTTAACAACCCAGAATGTAATTGCAACTGGTATTAAAACAAAAAGTCCAGTAATAAAGTAATTTTTTAACTTAATCATTACTTCTTAACTGCTTCTGGTTTTTTAAATGGTTCAGGTAAATACTGGACTGTAGGTATTCCTGCAGGTTGTGGATAAAGCTCCATAAGTGCATACACCTCTTCATCTACTTCAGTATTTACATTTATTCCCAACTCTCTTAAAAATTCCACTGTTATAGGAAAATCGTGAGTATATTTACCTTGAGATAACTCATAAGCTATTTTATCTGCTTTTTCCTCCGGATGGCCTTTTTTGATAAGTATACTTTTAACAGTATCGTACATCTGTTTTAATGCTTTCTTACTCATATCTATCTTTACAAGAGTTTCATCATCAATATCTTTAGGGTCTTTTAACTTCTCTATTGCCACCAATGAAGCAGCCGGTTCTGTACCAAGTTGTGGGTCAACAGGTCCTAAAACTGCATGAGGGTCCATAACTATCTCATCCGCAGCCAAAGCTATAAGCGTTCCTCCGGACATTGCAAAGTGTGGCACTATAACTCTAACTTTTCCCTTATGGTCTGCCAATGCTCTTGCTATCTGTGTAGCTGCAAGGGCTATTCCACCGGGTGTATGGATTATAAAATCTATCTGTTTTTCTTTTGGTGTCATTCTTATGGCTCTTAAAACAGCTTCGGAATCTTCTATCGTTATCATCCTCATCATGAAAAAACCAAATAGAGAACGGGTTTCTTGACGATGAATCATAGTTATAACTTTACTGCTGTTCTTCTCCTCTATTGCTTTAAGTAGCTTCTCCCTGCTGTAATTTAAAAGCTGAGTTTGGATTATAGGAAGTATAAACATAAAGATAAAAAATAACCAGAATAACTGACCTATCAAATACAGTCCAGAGGGTTCCATCAGTTTGCCTCTTTGGTTAAACTTTCAAAAAGTTCTCTTATTTTTGATTCAAGTTGGTTTTTATCTTCTATCTCTTGGATAAGTTTTATAAGGTATCTGTTGTCTTCCATACCATTTATAACTTTTTTGTAATCTCCAGTTTTATAGCCCATCTCTTGTCTTATATGGTTCAGTATATTTTTACCAAAATAAAGGAGATAGAGTTTATTAAAGTCAAAAAGTTCTTTAACGAGAAGTCCGAAGAAAAATAAAGTCCCGTTATAATCTCTTCTCAGGGATTTCTCAGCAACTCTCTCTATAAGAAAGATATAAGTATCAACCTTATCTCTCATATACACATCTGCTAAGTAGTGATTAAGATAATCTCCCTCTATACCTTCCAGATTTGAAAAATCTCCGATTACAGCTTTTTTAAAGTATCTTAGGTCTGTATCATTTTTTAGTAAAGATATTGATAGTATAAAGTGGAATATATCTGCAACCTCTATTTCAAGATTTTCTAAATCTATCTCCATTTTTTTCCACCACTTCCACGGAAGACTCTCCATACTTTCCGCACACTCAAGCCATATAGCTCTATAAAACTCTTCTTCTTTCCTCTCTGTCCTCCAATTCTGGTTTATCTTTAAATTAAGTTCATCCTGTAGTTTTAAACACTCTCTAATTTTTTCTTCCAAATTCTCACCTTTTTAAGTTTTAATCTTAATTATTATAAATTATTTCTGAAAATACTGTCTTTCTCTTCAAGGGTGTTTAGGAACTCTAAATCTATGGTTCCATTTTTCAGCATATCGTGTAAAGTGTAGAAGTTAGAGATATGTTCCTTTAATCTTTTGGTAGCATACTCTCTCGCCGTTCCTGTTGTTATCAGGAAAGTCCAATCACTACTTTCTGCCAAGAAAAGTTCCCTTTCCATCTGCTTTAAAACTCTTAACTCCGTATCCGTAAAGTTGTACGAAGAATTTTTTAATGTTTTCAATGTTATCTCCATCTGGTGAAGATGTTTGTATACCCAATGGTTTCCGCCGTTTAACCAAACATCGTAATAACCTCTATCTCCCCATGAAGAAGGAGAAGGATTTATAACCTGATTTTCCGGATATATCTCAAGATATTCAGAAGGTGTTATAGGTGTTATCTGTTTATGGGTGTCTATCTCTTTAAACAGATGGTAGAGAAAATCCACACCTTCAAACCACCAGTGTCCAAACAGTTCTGCATCGTAAGGTGAAACCATAAGAGGTGGTCTATCCATAAACTGGTTTAGATATTCTGCCTGTTTTTCCCGTGAAAAGTGGAAATGCTGAGCGTGTATCTTCGTTTTGTTATATGCATTCTCCGGAATGTAAGGTTCTTTATCTGCCAAATCTACATCTCCGGTTATTCTATAATACTTTATCCCTGTATAAACTCTTACACCGTCAGGACTTATATAATTTTTTATATACTCAAAATCAAGGTCAAAACCTATGTCTCTGTAAAAATCTCTGTAATCTGGGTCTCCAGGGTATCCCTCTTTTGAGCTCCAAACCTGCTTTGAGGATTGAGGGTCTCTGGCAAAAGCTGCTACCTTTGAAGGTGTATAAACCGGAGCAAAAACTCCGTATTTAGGAAAAGGCTTACCGTATGTAAATCCGTGAGAATCAAGGAAAAAGTATTCTATACCGTATTTGGCAAGGATTGAGTCAAGTCCATCATAGTAGGCACATTCTGCAAGCCATATTCCCTTTGGGTCCTGTCCGAAGTGATGGTTGTGGCTTCTTACTGCCATCTCTATCTGTCTCTCTACAGCTGATATGTTTGGATTTAGTAATGGTAGAAATCCATGGGTGGCATTACAGGTTATTATCTCCAAATTACCCTCTCTTTGAAAAAACCTATAACCACTTAGTATATCTCTGTTTAACCAATTTACAAAAAACTCTTTAACCTGATTTAAAAGGCTGTTGTAAAAATGGGCTAATCTATTGAAAGTAGGACTGTATTTTGTTCTGTTTATCTCTTTCTCCGTTAACTCTATAAGTTTATTGAGATGTCTCTCGTACTTATATATGAGATACTCATCCGACAACATATCTGCAAGTGGTGGTGTTATAGAGGTTGTAAGTTTAAAATTTACCCCTTCCTCTTTAAGTCTTTTCAGTCTCATAAGAAGGGGTATATATGTCTCTGTTATAGCTTCAAATAGCCAATGTTCTTCAAGAAAAAATTCATACTCCGGATGTTTAACAAAAGGAAGATGTGAGTGTAAAACAAGCATCCAGTATCCCTTCATAATTCCCCCTTTTCAGCTTAAACTTCTTATATATTCTACATCATCAAATCTTTCCTTTAACTCTTTTACAAAAAGTGCAGCATCTTTACCATTCATTATCCTATGGTCAAAGGAAAAAACAGTATTTACATAACCGTTTTTCTCTACACCTATTGCAGCTATACCGCTGTAATTATAAGGTATAATAGCATCAAACATACCAATACCAAACATTCCTAAATTTGATATGCTGAATGTTCCACCTTCAAAATCGTCAGGATCAAATTTTCTATTCTGTGCCTTTTCTCTGAGAATCTGTAGTTCATCTTGAATATTCTTAAGACTTTTATCTTCAATATTTTTTATAACTGGAGAAAAAAGTTCTTCATCAATGGCTATCGCTACAGAGATATTACTTGACGAATAAATTCTGTATTTTCCGTTATCATAATAAATCCTTGTCCGGTAGTGATTCTGCATAACATCTGCAAAAATTTTAAGTATGTATGTTGTTATGGTAAATTCCTTATTATCTAAGATATTTTTTAAATTAATCACTTCATATATATGAAAAGTTGGAACAGTGGCAG
>JBBFMH010000111.1:0-4703 GCA_037478615.1 Hydrogenothermaceae bacterium | reverse complement strand
TTGTAGCTTTTGTCTTGCTTAGCCGGTCTTTTCGACCGGCTAAATGGTTGGTTACTTGGAAACTATCTGATCCTTTAAAGGAGATACTGCGGATAAAAACTCTTTTTGGACATCAGCTGGAACTTTAAACTGATCTAGAGTTTCTTTTGTGAGCTCTACGAATCTGTTCCAATCCTTATCTGTTATCTTCAAGTTCTGATGAGCTGTTTTCATATCTTTACCTTTGTAATCACAGGGACCACCAGTAGCTTTACAGATAAAGCTTGCTACTAACTTCCTATTTTCCTCTATCTTGTTCTTATCCACATTTTTACAGAATCTTCCTAAATCCTTGTCCTTCACCATCTTGTTTGTAAGTTCTACGACTACAGCATCGATAGCCTGTTTACCACCCAGTTTTTCGTACAGGGTTTTTTCTGCGGCAAATGAAGTTGAGAGAACAAAAATAGAGGAAATCACTGAAAACATGAGCTTTTTCATGGCACACCTCCCTAAAAGATTTCATTAATAATAGTCCCATTCAATTCAGTATTTTTAAAGGATGTTATGGACTTTATATGTTAAAAAAATTACTTTTCATTAAATGTTATTTTTTTACCTTTCTTGTTGGTTGTGTAGAAATTTTTTCCCATAAAGAGAGAGTAATGGACTTTTGAAGGTGATAACTTACCTTTCTTATAATGTTTTAGTATAACTTTTCCTACTATCAAATCGTGGTCATAAAACTTTATTATATCCTCCAAAACAGCTTCGTATATTAGAAGAGATTGAGTTATCACCACAGAGTTTATGGCAACACCTTTAACTCTTTCTAACTTAATCAACTGCCATTTATCTACTTCATTTCCATGGGTTTTTCCTACTATATGTATATCCTTTGTGTAATTTACAGGTAAAAAATTTATACTGAAATCCCTTATCTCTTCTATGAGTTTTCTACTGTAGTTTTCTTTATGACATGAGAATGCGTATATGAAAGGCTCTCTACTTAAAAGCATATGATGAGATACGGCAAAGGGATTGTCTCCTACACACACCACAGCAACTGGCCTTGGTAGATAACCTAAAGTATACTGTCCTTCTTCTAAGGTTTTAAAACCTTCTAACATTTTCCGAACCTCTCAACATACTTTTTTATATTGAACTTTCTCTCCAAACCTTTATCATTCATATATCTAACTTTTCCGAAAATCTTTCTCTCTTGCCATGGTCTATCGTGGGTTCCAAAACACCAAGATACTCCAGCATAACCATTTGGATCTCTTCCATCAAGCTCATACTTATCATTTAGATAACATGCTATATCAAAAGCTTCCTTAGGGTGCTGTGTCCACTCTATCAACCTTTTTGCCCAGTACATTCTCATATAGTTATGCATTTTTCCTGTCTGTATCAGCTCTCTCTGAGCTGCATTCCAGTATGGATCGTGAGTTTTTCCTTCTTCCAGCTCAGACAGGGAGTATAGGTACTCTCTCTTGTCCTTGATATGTTCTTCTAATGTCTGTTTTGCCCATTGAGGTATACCATCGTATTGGTTATATAGAGGATTGTAGAAACAGAAATTTCTGGCAAGTTCTCTCCAAACTATCAGTTCATTGAAAAATGATTTAACATTTTCATCATCAATATGGTATTCCTTTAATATATCCTTAACTATCTTCACCGGCGATACATGTCCAAAGTGTAAATAAGGACTTAAATTAGACTGATAGTCAACAGTAGGGTCTGATCTTAAATCTCTGTATCTATACAACTTCTTTTCTATGAAAATTTTTAATAACTTTTGTGCTTCATCATATCCACCTATGAATTTATCTGAAGGTTTTACAGATTTATCTATGTTAAGCTGATTTATGTATTCCTCTACACTTTCTAAATCCCAACTTTCAACATCAAAATTTTCTGATTTAATCTTTGGAGGAGCTATCTCCAGAGAAGTAAGGAATCTATCCATCATACCGTATATCTTTGGTCTTATAGTCATAGCATAAGGTTCTTGTTTGTTAGAAACTAATCTAACTGGGACGATAACATCAGACTCTACCTCAAAAACAGCAACATCTGAAATCTTCCCAATATACTCCCGCCACAACCTTTGGGTTTTTAGATAGTTTGTATCTGTTATAACAACAGAAGCATCTTTAAGAAATTTTATAATTTTCCAAAAAATTGGGACAATTTTTTCCAGAAAATTGGGACACACAGAAAATATAAAAATTGAATAATTAAGTAGTGATGAGCTTTCCCGCTATTTCCCGCCTAATCCCACTATTTCCCGAAAAGTGTCCCAAAAAAATGAAAAATAATAAATTTTTTACAGCCTTCGGTATATCTGTTTTTGTTTATGACAAACTTTATTCCCAGTTTTTTAAAATCCTCTCTTAACTTTAAAATCCCTTCTATCATAAATTTATAGTATCTTACGTTTGAATAGTTATAACTGTCGGTGATGTTGAAGACGGTTATTACGGGTTTATTAAGTTTGTCAGCTAACTTCACAGCAAAGTACAGTGCATAGTTGTAATCTATTCTTTGAGAGCTTTCCATACAGTAGAGGATGTATTTTTTAGTGGTATCTATATCTTCTGAGTTTATTTTGAAAACTCTCTCTTCCATATTGCCACCTTGTGTTTTTTTCTAAATTTTAACAGGTTGTAAAAAAAGAGAGAATACATTTTTTGAACAAAATTACAAAAACTATATATAAAGTGAATAAAACAGCCTTTTTTAAATTCTACAACCTAATTAAACTTATATCAAATCAAAATAGGAGGTAAGTAATATGCAACTACCAGAGGCTTTTAGATTTATGAGAATAGGATGGTGGATAGTTCACATTGTAGGTATAGCTGCAGTGTTCTATCTTGGAACTTTGTTTGGTAAGTAAAAAATGAATTGGGAGGGATTTAAATCTCTCCCGTTTTTAAAATGTATCTTTGGTTTAAACTTTTTCATATCATATCTGTTATAGGATGGGTAAGTTCCACTCTTAGTTTAGGTTTGTATTTGATGTATAAAACTTTTTTCATTAGAGATCTAAATCAAAAAATTGAGAGAGATTTTTACAGATTTTTAACTGCCTTTGAGATTGGTTTTTTCGCAATGACCTTAACTTTTGGTTTTTCAATGTTTATACAGGCAGGCTATTCCTTAGATCAAAAGTGGTTAGTTTATAAGATATCTTTGGCTTTGATGGTGTTTTTGCCATTAGAGATTGTAAATGGAGTTTTGGTTTTTAGATTTATGAAAGATGAGAAATGGTATGAAATTTATGATAAATTTGTTCTATACATATCACAGATTTTAATTGTGGCGGGTATTTTGATTTTATATTTTGCAGTTTTTAAAACAGTGTAGAGAGGTGGGTGTTATGAAAGCTTTTATCTTAGAAGATGAGTATCTATCAAGGGAGAGATTGAAAAGAATACTTGGAAATCTTAATGTGAAGGTTGAGGCAGAGGCAGAAAACAAACAGGAGGCGTTAGAGAAGTTAAAAGCTGTAAATCCGGATGTTGTGTTTTTAGATGTTAAGCTTCCAGATGGGACAGGTCTTGAAGTGGCATCTTACATAATATCAAACTTTGAAAATCCACCGTATATAGTTTTTGTCACAGCTTACGGGGAGTATGCTTTAGAGGCTTTTAAGGTAAACTCAATAGACTATGTGGTAAAACCATATAAGGAAGATGATATAAAGAGGGTTTTAGAAAAGATTAATAATTTTGAAAATAAAAAGGTTACTATCACAAATATGTTGCCCCTTGTATCAAAAAGTGAAGATATATTTATACCAGTTAAGTATCTAAACAAATACATACTTTTAAAACCTTCTGACATATACTACATAAAAGCTGAGCTTTCAGAAACAATTGTCAGAACAAAGGATCACGAGTATCTGTCTAACAAGAGACTTTACGAATTTGAACAGCTTCTATCAAATAAGGGTTTCTTCCGTGCCCATAAAAGTTTCATAGTAAATCTGTCTAAAATAAAAGAGATGAAGGTTGTGGAACAGAGTAAATTTTTAATATCTTTTGATGGAATTCCTGATACAATAAAAACAAGTAGAGATGGGGCAAAGCTTTTAAGGGAGTTTTTAGATGTATAAACCAAGGGTTGTTATAAGTAGATGTATAAACATAGCACCTGTTAGATATAATGGCGGAATTGTAACAGATGATTTTGCGAAAAAGTTGGGACAGTTTGTTGATTATATCGATATATGTCCAGAAGTTGATATAGGGATGCCTGTTCCAAGGCCTTCGGTGATACTCGCAAGGTTTACTGACAAGGTAAGAATGATAGAGCCAATCTCTAAAGCTGATTACACGAAAAAAATTGAAGATTACTCTAAAAAGATGATGGAATCTTTCCAAAGTGTAGACGGCTTTCTGTTGAAATCAAAATCTCCAAGTTGTGGTGTAGGAGATACTAAGCTTTATAAAGACGATTTAGTCAACTCTGTGGGCAAAACAGATGGTATATTTGCAAGGTTTGCGAAAACATACTTTCCTTATCTTCCAGTAGAAGACGAGGGAAGAGTCCACGATGTCTGGATAAAGAGAGATTTTCTAACTAAGATATTCACATTTGCCAATGCAAGAAACACTCTTTCAAGTATTGAATCTATAAATCAGCTTATAAAATTTGGTATTCAGTTAATAAGTAGATAACAAATTCCATCTAACAAAAACCAAAGCTAA
>JBBFMH010000110.1:0-4731 GCA_037478615.1 Hydrogenothermaceae bacterium | reverse complement strand
CTAAATTCAAGGAAGATAAAGTCTAACTCTCTGGTTTTGCTTCCTGAGATGTTTAGTTGTGGTTTTGATAATGGAAATCTCTATATACATTCAAGAAAAACTCCAAAGATATACAGAGACCTACAGAAGATATCTGCTGAAAAATCCCTTGTTATAGCCGGTACAGTTCCAGAGAGAAAGAAGAATGATATATATAACATGGGATTTATCATAGACAACGGAGAGATAACAGCAAAGAGACCAAAGGTGAAACTTTTTACACCTACAGATGAACATAAGTACTTTAAATCCGGAAGAAACAACTTTGATATAACGGAAAGTTCAGCCGGAAATCTTGGATTTATGATATGTTTTGAGTTGAGATATCCTAACATATCTTACCATCTCAGAAAAAAGGATGTTGAGATAATACTTGTTCCGGCACAGTGGGGAAAAGAAAGAGTGGAACATCTTAAGATACTGTCAAGGGCAAGGGCAATAGAAACACAGTCTTATGTGGTGGTAAGTGATACAGTGGGAAGGATAGGAAATGTGGAGTATGCGGGACATTCTGCTATATACTCTCCATGGGGAGATATACTGGATATGGAGAGAAACGAAGAATCTGTTGTAAGTGCAGATATAGACCTTGATGAAGTTTACAAAGTTAGAAATAAAATAAAGATGGAGTTTTAAAGATGGATTATAAAAAAAGATTGGAAGAGCTGATAAGAGAGAGAGCCTTAAAAGTGGCAGATGAACCTATATTTAAACTTTCCTCTGGAAAGATGAGTAACTACTATATAGACCTTAGGACTGTAACACTTGATCCGGAAGGTGGATACGTTATAGGTAATGTTATATATGAATTGATTAAAGATAGAAAAGTTGATGCTGTTGGAGGATTGACACTGGGAGCAGACCCTATAGCTTATGGAACTTCAATTGTATCCTATATAAACAAAAATCCGATAAAACCATTTGTAGTAAGAAAAGAACCAAAAGGACACGGAACAGGGAAACAGATAGAAGGAAACGTAAAACCGGGAGAGAACGTTTATATTCTTGAAGATGTGGTAACAACAGCTGGGTCATCTTTAAAAGCTGTGAAAGTATCCAGAGATTTTGGTCTGAATGTCCTTGGAGTTATAACTCTTGTTGATAGAGAAGAAGGGGGAGAAGAGAATATAAAAAAAGAAGGACTTGAACTTATATCTGTATTTAAAGTTTCTTATCTACTTAAAAAGTAGGATGGCCTATTAGCCAGAATACGATAAATGCCATGATGCTTCCTGCTAAAGTTAAGTAGGAAGCTTTTCTTCCTCTTATATTCTTTATTATTCTTGTGTGTAGTATAAATCCGTAGAATATCCAGAGAAAAGATAACATTACCTGCTTTACATCCCATATCCAGTGTTTACCTATATACACTGCACTCCATACTGACGATGCTATGATACCTATACTTAAAAAAATAAATGCCAGTATAGTTGATTTATACTCAAGTTCATTTATCAACGATAAAGATGACGAAAATTTTGATACAAAGAAGGAGTTTAATTTCTTTCTCTTTAAATCTCTGTCTGTTATTATGTATATAATAGCTGTTATAGAGGAAAATACGATAAGTCCGTAAGATAGGATTAAAGACCCAACGTGAAGATAGAACCAGAAGTTGTTATATATATTTTCAGTTTCCTGTTTAAAAGGTATGGTAAATGCTATTAAAAACATAACAAGTGGAGAGATTAGAGATCCAAACTCTATCAGTTGTTTTCTGTATAAAAAAGAAAATCCGTAGAATATTGTAGCCATTATCATAGATAAAAAGAAAATTATATCTGTTAAAGTAGATAGTGGCATACTTCCAGACTTTAAAGACTTTACGATAAATAAAACTATCTGGGAGCTAAACCCTAAACCAAAAAAGGAGTGTCCTATTTTTTGGACTTTTTCGTTTTTGTTAAATAGATATACCCAAAAACTTATAGAAGATATAAAGTATAAAATCATTGGGATGATTTCAGTAAATCTGTCCAATTTTTTTCTCCTCTCTTGTTGCTTATCTTAATTATACAACATAACTTTATAAATTATGATGACAATTCTGGTAAAATATAGTTGCTATGAGGAAGGTTTTAACTGTTTTCCTATCAATCTTTTTTATAAGTTTTTACTCCTACGGTGGAGATTTAAATAGTTGCTTTGTACAGGCGGCGGCAAGATATAACATTCCACCGGCTCTCTTAATCGCTATAGCAAAAGTTGAAAGTGGATTTAGACCGTGGGTTATAAATATTAATCATAATGGACAGTCTGTAAGGGTTATAAACCCAAAGAGTTATGAGGAAGCTATTTACTACCTTAGCTATCTACATCAAAATGGTTACAATTACGATGTTGGAATAGGTCAGATAAATGTATGGAATGTTAAGAGATTACGTATAGACCCTGTATCTTTACTTGATCCATGTAATAACCTTATGGTGTCAGCATACATACTGAGAGAAAATATAGATAAGTATGGCTTTACATGGGATGCTATATGGAGATATAACGGTAGAAAAGATTATGCTTATAAAGTTTACAGGGCACTTATCTCTATGGGCTTAGTTGCCCAGAGACGGTGAAGAGGTTTTTATGATTGACAAACTTTTTTTAAGAAAGAAAATAGAGGAATTTTTAGAAGAAGATATAGGTTACTGTGATATAACAACAGACAGTTTAGACCTATCTAAAGATGTGAAAGCTGTTTTTGTTGCGAAAGAGTCTCTGGTTGTTGCAGGTTTAGATTTCGCATTAGAAGTTTTTAATGTTATAGATGGAAATGTTAAGTTTGAAAAGTTTAAAGAAGAAGGACAGAAAGTAGAGAAAGGTGAGATTTTAGCCTCTGTTGAAGGAGATGGGAAATCTATCTTAAAAGGGGAGAGATTAGCTTTAAATATACTTCAGAGACTTTCCGGAATAGCAACTAACACAAAAATGTATGTGGAAGCTCTATCAGGTTTAAACAGTTATATATTAGACACGAGAAAAACTACTCCTGGATTTAGAGCTTTTGAAAAGTACGCTGTTAGAGTTGGAGGAGGTAAAAACCACAGGTTTGCTCTTTATGATATGGTAATGCTTAAAGATAACCATATAAAGATGATAGGATCTATAAAAGAAGCTGTAAAACAGGTAAAGAGTAAAGTTTCTCCAATGGTTAAAATAGAGGTAGAAGTATCTAATTTAGAAGAGTTCAAGGAAGCTGTTGATCTTGAAGTTGATATAATAATGCTTGACAATATGTCCTTAGAAGAGATTAGAGAAGCTGTAAAAATTAACAATGGGAAGAAGAAACTTGAAGTTTCTGGAAATATAACATTGGAAAATATAAGAAAGTATGCAGAGACGGGAGTTGATTTTATATCAAGTGGTGCTTTAATACACTCTGCAAGATGGGTTGATATTAGTTTAAAATTTATAGATTAACAAATACAGGAGGTAGATATGAAAAAGGTTTTTAAAATTGCAGTTTTACCAGGAGACGGTATAGGTCCTGAGATTATTGATGCAGCTATAAGGGTATTAGATGTTATCGAGAAAAAGTACAACATTGAGTTTGAATATAAGTATGGACTTGTTGGAGGAGCAGCTATAGATGAAACTGGAGATCCGCTTCCTGAGGAGACGTTAAAGATATGTAAAGAAAGTGATGCTATACTTTTTGGAGCAGTTGGTGGAGATAAATGGGATAATCTTCCTACAGATAAAAGACCGGAAAAAGGTCTGTTGAGAATAAGAAAAGAGTTAAACCTCTATGCAAACATAAGACCTGCAAAAGCATACACTCCTTTACTTGATTCATCTCCTCTAAAAGAGTCAATAATAAAGGGTGTTGATCTTGTAGTTTTAAGGGAGCTTACAGGAGATGTTTATTTTGGAGAGCCAAGGGGAAGAGATGTAAGAGATGGGGAGAGAGTTGGATACAACACGATGATATACTACGAACACGAAGTTAGAAGAATAGCAAAACTTGCATTTGAGATTGCAAGAAAGAGAAGAAACAAGGTTACAAGCGTAGACAAAGCAAATGTCCTTGAAGTCAGTGGTCTTTGGAGAGATATAGTAAATGAGGTCCATGCAGATTACTCAGATGTTGAACTTGAACATATGTATGTTGATAACTGTGCAATGCAGTTAATAAGAAGACCAAAGGATTTTGATGTTATAGTGACAGGAAATATATTCGGAGATATCATCTCGGATGAGGCTGGAGCTTTAACGGGAAGTCTTGGAATGTTACCATCTGCAAGTATAGGTGAGAGATATGCATTCTATGAACCTATACACGGGTCTGCTCCGGATATAGCAGGTAAAGGGGTGGCAAACCCAATAGCTACAATACTGTCTGCAGCTATGATGCTTGAGCTTACATGTAAACTTCCTCAAGCAGCAAGAGATATAGAGAATGCCATAGAGAGAGCATTAGATGATGGTTATAGAACACCAGATATCTGGTCTGTAGGAACAAAGAAAGTAGGAACAGTAGAGATGGCAGAGGAGATAATACGGAGATTATAAAACTATTGCATTAAAATGAAATTTGTAATATAATATTTCTCTCGTTGGGCGGTTAGCTCAGCTGGCCAGAGCACCTCCCTTACAAGGAGGGGGTCAGAGGTTCGACTCCTCTACCGCCCACTAAAAACGGAGCCGTAGTTCAGCTCGGCCCAGAACGCCTGCCTGTCACGCAGGAGGTCGCGGGTT
>JBBFMH010000109.1:0-4762 GCA_037478615.1 Hydrogenothermaceae bacterium | reverse complement strand
CCTACCGGAGTTCCCAAAGGTCCTTTTATACTAACTACGCTTTTTTTCAAAATTTCTAATGTTTCGGGAGGCATTCTGTCAAGTCCGTTTTCTTCTGCCTTATCTCCGGCTAAGACTTCAACCCAATATATCTTCTTTGAATTACCATACTGTTTTTCAACAGCTGCGTTAACAACCCTTATCATTTCCGGAGTTATCTCTGGTCCGATACCGTCTCCAACGACAAAAGGTATTATAGGATTGTTTGGAACAGTAATTGTTTTATCCGGATTTAAAGTTATGAAACTTCCCTCTGAAGGTAAAGTTATTTTAGAACTCCACCAAAAAACATTCTCCATTTTCAACTCCTTTTACTTTAATAAAACAGCGTTTTATTACACCACATTATAGCATTATAAAAAAATAAAAGTCAATATAATAAAACAGCGTTTGATTTTTATAACAGATTGATGTTATAATTTTTTGCAATTTAGATAAAATTTTTCTAAGAGGTGGAATAAAATGGCACAGCGTGGTATCAGAGAGTATGATGGAAAAAGAATTATAGCTCAAAACTGGAAAGATTACTTTGGAGATACCTTTGAGTATGACTTTAAGTCTGTGTTGGTTACTCCGGAAACAGATTTTGAAAATCTTCCAAAAGAACATCCATGGCTTTTAGAGATGCCGCTTGTTGCAAAACCAGATATGCTCTTTGGAAAGAGAGGTAAGTTAGGGCTTGTTCTATTTAAGGTGAATAAACCAGGAGATGTAACTTACCAGGATGCTGTCAATTGGATAAAACAAAAGATGCAGGAAGAAGTTGAGATAAACGGAGTAAAGGGACATTTAACACACTTTTTGATAGAGCCTTTCGTTCCCCACAAACCTGAAGAAGAGTATTATGTTGCATTCTCTATGGGAGATGAGGGAGATACAGTTTATATGTCAGCTTTCGGTGGGATAGATGTTGAGGAAAACTGGGATAAGGTTTCAGAAGTTTTAATACCTCCAACTGCTACAGATGAAGAAGCTGAAAAACTTATAAAATCTAATATTCCTAAAGAGATAAAAGATAAAGAGAAGTACGGTGATTTTGTAGTAAGAGCCTATAAGATGTTTAAAGACCTCCATTTTGCATATTTTGAAGTTAACCCTCTTGTTATGGTTGGAAATAAAGTTTATCTACTTGACTTTGTAGGAAAGGTTGATGATACTGCTGCCTTTGTTGCAGGTAAGAGATGGGGAGAACTTGAGTTTCCATCTGGATTTGGAAGAGATTTAACTCCAGAAGAGAAGTATATAAAAGAGTTAGATGAAAAATCCGGTTCTTCTCTAAAACTTACCATCCTAAATCCTGAAGGTAGAATTTGGACTCTCGTTGCTGGTGGTGGTGCTTCCGTTGTGTATGCAGATACGGTTGCAGATATGGGATACGTCAATGAGCTTGCAAACTACGGTGAATACTCCGGAAATCCAACAAGAACAGAGACAAGAGAGTATGTTAAAACAGTTTTAGATTTGATGACAAGAAATAAACATCCTTCTGGAAAACCTAAGATATTACTCATCGGTGGAGCTATAGCAAACTTTACAGATGTTGCTAAAACCTTTGATGGAATAATAGATGCATTCAAGGAATACGCTGAAAAGATGAGACAGGTAGGTATAAGGATATACGTAAGAAGAGGTGGACCTAACTACGAAGTTGGTTTAAAGAAAATAAAACAAGCAGCACAGGAACTTGGACTTCCTATAGAAGTATATGGTCCGGAACTTCATATGACAGATATTGTCAGAAAAGCTCTTGAAGAAGAAAAAGCGGCATAAAACAAGGAGGATGAAGATATGAGTAGACCTGATTACCTTTTATTTGACAAAAACACAAAAGCTATCTTTTGGAACTTAAACAATGCTGCGATTCAGAGGATGCTTGATTACGACTATGTTGTAGGAAGATCACCAAGTATAGCAGCCATAGTTGCTCCAACTTCTGAAAGGTCTTTTGAGAAATTTTTCTATGGGACAAAAGAGATAATAATACCTATCTATAAATCAACAAAGGAAGCTGCAAAATTCCATCCGGAAGCAGACGTTTTACTAAACTTTGCATCTTTCAGAACAGCTTATCCCGTGACTTTGGAAGCTTTCGAGATACCCCAGATAAGAACTATCATCATAACAGCGGAAGGTATTCCGGAAAGATATGCAAGAGAGATGAGGGTTAAGGCAAAAGAGCTCGGTAAATGGATAATAGGACCAGCTACAGTTGGTGGTATAGCTCCAGGGGCATTTAGAATAGCAAACACAGGTGGAACAATAGAGAATATAGTTGCATCTAAACTTCACAGACCTGGATCTGTAGGGCTTGTTACAAGGTCTGGAGGTCTTTTTAACGAGTTATCGAACATAATTGCAAGAAACGCAGATGGGGTGGCTGAAGGTATAGCAATAGGTGGTGATAGATTTCCAGGGACAGATTTCTTAGATCATATGCTAAGATTTGAGAAGAATCCACAGGTTAAATTTATGATACTGCTTGGAGAGGTTGGTGGAGAGGCAGAGTATAAGGTCGTTGAGGCTGTTAAAAACGGTCTGATAACTAAACCTGTTATAGGATGGTGTATAGGAACTATATCTAAGTTTTTCGGTGGAGAAGTTCAGTTTGGACATGCGGGAGCGAAAGCAGGAGCAGACAGAGAAACAGCTGATGCGAAAAATAGAGCTATGAGAGAAGCCGGCATACACGTTCCTAACAACTTCAATGAGCTCCCCCATGTAATCAAAGGTATATATGAAATGTTAAGAGGAGAAGGAAAGATATCTCCTGTTGTGGAGCCGGAAGTTCCACCAATCCCAGAAGATCTGAACAAAGCTATAAGAGAAGGAAAGGTAAGAAAAGGAACAAACTTCATATGTACCATATCTGATGATAGAGGAGAAGAGGCTACATACTGTGGCGTACCAATAAGTGAAGTTATAGAGAAAGGTTTATCTATAGCTGATGTTATCGGATTACTCTGGTTTAAGCAGAAGTTTCCTACCTGGGCATCTGGATTTATAGATATGGTCATAAGAGTAGTTGCAGATCACGGACCAGCTGTAGCCGGAGCTCACAACACAAAAGTAACCGCAAGAGCCGGAAAAGATCTTATGTCCTCACTTGCAACAGGTATACTTGCAATTGGTCCAAGATTTGGTGGAGCAATTGATGGAGCTGCTAAATACTTTAAGATGGCTTACGAGAAAAAAATGTCTCCTAATGAGTTTGTTGAGTATATGAAGAATGTTGAAAAGATACCTATTCCGGGAATAGGACACAGGGTAAAATCAACGAAGAACCCAGATAAAAGGGTAGAACTTCTTAAAGATTATGCAAGAAGGAACTTCCCTAACATAGAGCTTCTTGATTATGCATTAGAAGTTGAAAAAGTAACAACTTCTAAGAAAGAAAATCTAATACTAAACGTTGATGGAACGATAGGGGTTTTACTCGTAGATCTATTTAAAGCTCTTGGATACTCTAATGAAGATATAGATAAACTTATAGATGCCGGAGCGTTTAATGCATTCTTCGTTCTCGGAAGATCTATAGGATTTATAGGTCATTACCTTGACGAAAAACGTCTTGATATGCCACTATACAGACATCCAACAGATGACATTCTCTATGATGTAAAAAGACCAGAAGGTTTCTAACATAACAAAAGGGGGTTTTTAAGCCCCCTATATCAATAAATTTCATCATGGTGTCCTATGTCTATCAAAACAATCTCCTTTTCAACTATAGTAAATGTTAGGATAATCCTATAACTCATTGTTATAGAAACAGAATATTTATCTTTGAATTTACCTTTAAGTTTGTGAAGCCTTAGAGAAGGATGGAATGGATTTAACTCAAGTAATCTTAAAATTTTTTTGTAGGTTTCTATTAAATCCGGGTGTTTTTCTAAAAATCTTTTTTCTCTCTTTGAATAGCTTTCCGTGAATATTAATTTGTACAATCCCTATATACCTAATCTTTTGAAATGTTCTTCTGCTGTTTCTGATATATACTTTCCTTCTTTATAATCTTCTTCTGCTTCTGCTATAGCCTTTTCTAGTTCTGCTTCTTTTAGTCTCTGATACTCCTCTATAGGTAAAATTACATACTTATTTTTACCTCTAACAGTTACAAATATAACCTCGTATTTTTTTAAAAATTTATCGATAAATGATATTCCTTTTGTTTTTATATCGTTTGCTTTAACTGTAAACATTTTTAACCTCTTGAAAGTATTTTTAATAGTACCTATTATAATACTAATTTCTATACTTTTCTTTTTCAATAGGTAGGTTTTCATCGTTACCCCACTCATACCAACTTCCAGTGTATATCCTTACATCCTTAGCACCCAATGCCTTCAATGGTATGAAAACAAAAGAAGATCTATTCCCTATGGTACAGTATAGTATTATCCTTTTATTTAAATCAAGGTTTATCTTCTTAACTTCCTCTGTTAGTTTATCTAAAGGTTTGTAAGTTGTCCTTTTTCCTTCAAACCACCTCCAATACACAAATTTTGCTCCAGGAATATGTCCACTTCTTTTTATCCCTTCCATCTCTTGTCTCCCGGTAAACTCCAAGAATGTTCTTGTATCTACGAGTATTATGCCATCATCCACTCCACTTTCATAATTCTTTACATGTTTTAAGACATCTTCTTTTGTTGCTACAACTTCGTATCTGGCTTTAACCTTGTATTTTGATTTTTTTAGCGGTTTTTCTTCTCCTGATTCCGTT
>JBBFMH010000108.1:0-4969 GCA_037478615.1 Hydrogenothermaceae bacterium | reverse complement strand
GTGTTTCCCACACAGATTCCATACACTTCCATATCATCACCACATATGTTTATAATACTAAATCAAATTATAGCATAAGGAAGAGATGAAGAGAATCAGAAAAAATTTACTGATTGTAAATTTGATAACTATGTTATTTTTTGCCTCTACAGAAATAGTAGAATCCATTTTACCATTCTTTCTCGTCACTTATCTTGGTGCTTCTATGTTGATAGTTGGTATTATAGAGGGATTTTCTGAAGGATTCTCAAATTTTCTAAAGATAGTGGGAGGCTATTTTTCCGATTTTAAGAGAAGAAAAAGGATTGTTGTCTTTGGGTTAATTTCTTTTATGTTCTCTTCCGTATCTCTTTTCTTTGTAAAAAGATGGTCTGATCTGATACTGTCCATAGTTTTAAAAGATATATCGGAAGGAAGTTTAATACCGGCTAAAGACTATATACTTTCATCCAGTTATAAAATAAAAAAAGCGGAAATTTTTTCTCTTAATAGGATTTTTGAAAACGCCGGGGAGTTTTTGGGTGTATTTATTGTTTTCTTATACTCCATGTTTTTTATGAATTATAGTATTTATTATCTCTTCTTTGTTTCTTTGTTATTTTCAACTTTTGCTCTCCTTATTTTCCTGAATTTTAGAGAAAAAAGATTGGTTCGATCTCCTAAAAAATCTATCTCTTGGAAAATACTTTATCCAAACTATCTTTTACTGTTTTCTATCTTTTCATTTATAAATTTTGGATACTCTTTTTATATACTAAAAGTTTATTCCCAGACAGAGAGTGTATCAGCTTCTTTGGGTTTTTACCTTGTTTTTAGTATTATCCTCATAGTAGGTACCTTTTTTTCAGCTAAACTCTTTGATAAAATTGGAGAGTCTAAATTTTTGGAGATCACATTTTTAACCTTTTTTATATCCCACATTCTCTTTATACTTTTACCGGTTGCCGGATTTTTATCTGTTGCTGTAGCTGATGCAATGTTTGAGATAGGTATATGGGGAACTTTGGGAAATAAGATAAAGTATAGGCAAGGTTTTGTGTTTGGGGCTTATCACTTTCTTATAGGAATAACATCTTTACTGTCCGGAGTGTTTTTAGGGTATATATGGGATGTTTTTGGTAGTGATGTTCCTTTCTGGATAGGTGCTGTCATATCAATCTTCGGATACTTGGTTTTAAAATATCTATTCAGAAGATAGTTACTGTTTGCTAACTTAACCTTTTTTGTATATATTTTTAAGCATGAAAAAATTTTTAACACTCTTTTTGGTTTTACTGTTTAACTTTTCATATGGAAAGGATAGTTTAAAGTTTGCTGTTTTGTCCTACGGCAATCCTGTTGAAGAGTACAAAAGGTATAAAATTTTAGCTGACTATCTTTCTAAGGAAGCGGCAGTAGATATAAATATTCAGATAGTTAAAGACATAAACACTCTCTTTGATATGTTTAAGAGTAATCAAGCTCAGATGGCAGTTGGATGTTCTATAGTTTATTTTGAGTTGAAGAAAAAGTATAATGTAGAAGCTGTTGCTGTTATGAAGATAAATGGTAAAGCCGTAGAAAACGGAGTCCTTATAACTAAATCTGACAGTGATATAGATAAAATAGAGCAGGTAAAGGGTAAAAAGATTGTTCTAGGAAGTCCAATATGTATGAGTAACTGTGTTATGCCTCTTTATATGCTTACGTTGGCGGGTATAACTCAGGAAGATGTACATAACATTTGGAGTGCTGGAACAGATAAAGGAGCAATTATCACATTACTTTCAAGTCTTGCAGATGTTGCCGGAGTTAGAGAAGAGAGTTTAAAAGGTTTTGAAGATAGAGTTAAGGTTATAGCAAAATCTCCGTCTTTTCCACGACATATCCTCATGGTTTCAAAAAACATCAATCCCAAAATATACAGAGATATAGAAAGAAGTTTATTTATATTGGATAGTCAAACTGCTGAGAAGATGGGTATAGATGGATTTGTAAAACCACAGAGCAACATGTTCGAAGTTATAAGAAAATACCAGCAGATACTGCAACTTTTCCCATTTGTAAGATGAAGAAGTTAGGAAATCTATCTATTAAGATAAAAACATCTACTCTTACATCTCTTTATATTTTGATAATTTTGGTTCTCTCTATCTCTATAACTGCTTATAACTTTAATGAGAAGTTATTTCAGGAAAAAGAGAATGCTCTAAAAGAAAATGTGATAAATCTATCAGAAAGTTATAAGGAAAGTGTCATAACATCTAATCTTGAAAAGATAGATGAACTCGTAAATTTTTTAAGAAAGATAAAATCTGTAAAGGATGTTTTTGTTATTGATGAAGAGGGTAAAGTGGTTGGAGGGACAGATTTTAGATACTTAGGTTTAAAAAATCCGGATTTTTCAGATTTGGCAAAGAGTTTAAACCAATTTTTATTTACCTTGAAAGTTGATAACTTTACTGTCGGTAAAGTGATAGTTTTTTACAATCAAGAAATATTGGAAGAAGAGGTAATTAAGGATATAAGAAAAGTTATAACGCCATTGCTTTTTGTTGTTAGTTTTATAATAGTGGCTTCCTTTTTGGGAACATTTTTTATATCTTCTATCCTTGTTTCTCCACTTTTAACTCTTAGAGAGAGAATATTGAATCTTCTATCAGAAGGTTTTAATCCAAAAACCCAGTATATAAATCAAAAATCAAAACCACACAGATGTATAGAAAATATAACAGAAGATTGTTGGATGTTTTCAGAGAATCCTTATAACACTATACTTCCTATGGCTGAGAAAGCTTCAAAAGTCTGTATAAACTGTAAAATCTTTAAAGAGAACTCCGGAGATGAGATACATCAGCTCTCTTACAGTTTTATTATAATGGTCGCATCGTTAAATGACTTTATAAAGAAACTTGAAGAGGCTCACAAAGAGAGGGAAACTCTCAGTTGTATGGCTGCAATGGGTGAAATGAGTGCAAGACTTGCTCATGAGATAAAAAACGCTCTTTACTCAATATCAAACGCAGCAAGTTATATAAAACAGAATACAGATGATAAAACTATAAAAGATTTTGGTAGAGTTATAAAAGATGAAGCCAATAGACTGAACGAGATAACTATATCTTTCTTGAACTTCTCAAAACTTTTAGACCCGAAATTTGAGGATAAGGATATAAATCAGACTATTCTTGAATCTGTTGAACTTCTTAAATATGACTGTGAAGATGAGGATATTATGTTATCTCTGGTGTTGGATAGTAATTTAAAATCTGTTAAACATGACCCTAATCTCATAAAGCAGGTTATTTTTAACCTTGTTATAAACTCAATAGATGCTATAAAGGAAAAGGGGACAAATCAGATAGATAAGATAACTATAAAAACCTATAAAATAAAAAAAGATAATGATTATGTGAGATTAGAAGTTGAAGATAACGGTATAGGGATAAAGAGAGAGAATTTAGAGAGTATATTTAAGCCATTTTTTACAACTAAACAGAGGGGAACAGGTCTTGGACTTTCTATAGTTTACAAAATAATCCACGCTCATGGGGGAAATATAACAGTTGAAAGTGAGTATGGTCAATATACCAAATTTATTATAGAAATTCCGGTGAGGTGATAAATATGAGAATACTGTTAATTGATGATGAGGAGAGCATTTTAAAGATTATCAAAACTGTCCTTGAGAAAGAAGGTTTTGAAGTTGATACAGCTTCTTCAAAAAGGGAAGCTATTTTAAAAATAAAAACTCAAAATTATGGACTTATACTAAGTGATTACAGACTTGAAGATGGAACAGGTTTAGAGATATTAAAGGAGTTTAGAAAGATAGATAAGACAACGCCGTATATAATAATTACGGCTTACGGGTCAATAAATGGAGCAGTTGAGGCAATAAAAGAGGGGGCAAACCACTATATACCAAAGCCTATAGATACAGATAACCTTATAAAGATTATCCAGTTTTTTATTGATAAAACAAACAACGTAATAGAAGTTGAGGAGTTTGAAGGGATAGTTGGAAAAAGTAAAAAGATGCAGGAGATATTTAACGAGATAACCATAGTAAGTAAAAGTGAGTCTTCTATTCTCATAGAGGGGGAAAGTGGAACAGGAAAAGAGCTTGTAGCAAAGGCTATACATAAGCTTTCAAGGAGGAGAGATGATCCATTTATCGCTGTAAACTGCTCTGCTATACCTTCTGATCTATTTGAAAACGAATTCTTTGGACATGAGAAAGGATCCTATACAGGAGCAAACCAGAGAGAGATAGGTAAAATAGAGCTTGCCGGAGAAGGCACTCTCTTTCTTGATGAGATAGGAGAAATGCCTCTCTATATGCAGGCAAAACTTCTCAGAGTTCTTCAAGAAAGAGAATTTTACAGAATAGGAGGGAAAAGTCCTATACCTATGAGATGTAGAGTTATATCTGCAACAAATAGGAATCTTGAAAAGATGGTTGAAAATAAGGAGTTTAGAGAAGACCTGTTTTACAGGATAAATGTTATCCATATAAAACTTCCTCCTTTGAGAGAGAGAAAGGAAGACATACCGCTTCTTGCTAAAAAATTTTTGGAAAAGTTTAGTATTCTCAATGATAAAAACATCATTGGAATAGATGATGATGCTATGGATATACTTATGAACTATAACTGGCCAGGGAATGTAAGGCAGCTTGAAAATGTTATAGAGAGAGCTGTTGTTTTATGCCAATCTGAGTTTATAAAGCCGGAACATCTACCAAAGAGATTAAGAGAGCAGCAAAATGATGAAAACTTTAAACCTTTTAATCTGGATGTGAAATCAAAAGAAAAGTTAAATCTATTTGAGATAGAAAAAAATATAATACTTAAAATTCTTCAAGAGGAAAATTTTAATCAAACAAGGACAGCGGAGAGATTGGGAATAAGTAGAAAACAGCTTAGAACCAAGATGAAAAACTATGGTTTATTATGATATGATGTATTAAATATATATAAGTATATGA
>JBBFMH010000107.1:0-5152 GCA_037478615.1 Hydrogenothermaceae bacterium | reverse complement strand
ATACTTTCTCAGAACAAACCAAAAGATTTTGCAGGTCCTTTTTTTAAATTGAGAGAAAATATAAGATCTGTAGATGTTATATCACCTGTAGATGAGGATTTTGTTTTTTTATTTTTCCCGGAAACAGGTAAAAAAGAAACTGAAAAGGTTATAAATAGGGTAAAAAATGCAGTTAAGTTGAATATAATAGAAGGAATAGCTTCTTATCCTGAAGATGGTAAAAATAGTAGAGAGTTATTTGATAAACTTGTCAATGTTATGAACGATAAACTTCTACCTGTTATTAAGATATAACTTATCCACCTTTAAAAAGTGGGTAGCACATGATATACATGGGTCATAATTTCTTATAGATTTTTCCGCTTCCAAAACTCTTTCTCTTATCTCATCTTCTTTTACTTCTAAAAGTTTTCTCTTTACATCACTTTCCATAATATACTGGTTTTGAGATGTAGGGGGTATTATGTTGGCTTCCAAAATTCTTCCTGTTTCACTGATTACATACCTGTGCCATAGTATCCCTCTTGGTGCTTCAGAAACTCCTACACCTACACCGGCTTTAACTTCAAAATCTACGGTAGCCTTATCTATCCTTCTGTAATTCTCAATTAAACTTTTAGACCTGTATAGACAGTCCAAAATCTCAATTAATCTTATCAGTATGGATCTATAAGGATTATAAATCGGAGGAGTTATACTATACTTTTTTGCTGTCTCTCTTACTAAAGGTAATAATTTATCAAATGTGTTATTGAATCTCGCTATCGGTCCAACTATGTAGTGTTTGCCATCTTTCTTTACGGAGAATTTTGCGGTAGAATGTGGAACTTCATACTCATTGAAATACTCTAAAAACTCCTCTTTTTTAATTGTTAACCCATCACTTGAATATATATCTCCTTTTAGTATTGGATAGTTATCTCCATCTTTAAGTGATACAAATAACACATTTTCTATGCTGTAATCTGGAAAGTTTAATCTTGATACGTAATCTATAGCTTTCACAGTGTCTTCTAAAACAAGATTTATATCTTTTAAGATCTCTTTTAGATTATTTTCTTCAGGAGTTTTATAAAATCCACCTACAGCTGCTGTTACAGGATGGGATACCCTACCTCCTATTATCTCTATCAACTTTGAGCTAAACCTTTTTAAGTTAAATGCTATTTTGACTATCTCCGGATTTATCTTGTTTACCTCAAATATGGAGGGAAGATTAAAGAAATCAGGAAGATGCAAAAAGAAAATATGGAGAGTGTGACTCTGTATCCACTCACCGTAGTAAAATAATCTTCTTAAATCTTCTATCTCCTTTGGAATATCTATTCCGAAAGCTGACTCAAAAGCTTGAACACTGCTCATTTGATATGCAATTGGACATATGCCACATATTCTTGCCGTTATGTCCGGAGCTACATCATAATTTTTACCAACCAAAATACCTTCAAAGAATCTTGGAGGTTCAAATATATTCAGAAAAACATCATTAACTTTACCATCTTTTATACTTACAATAACTCTTCCTTCTCCTTCTACCCTTGTTAATGGATTTAGTTTTATCTCCATATAACACCTCTAAAATACGGATTGTAAGCATTAAAACCGGTTTTTATTAACTCTTCAAAGTTGAAACCTCTCTCTTTAAAGAGGTCCCTTAAACTTTCAAAGTTTGCCCCTTTTATAGGTCCAAAACATCCATAACAACCTCTATTTAAAGATGGACATAATGCACCACATCCATCAACAGTTATTGGACCAAGACAAGGAGATCCCATCACAAGTAGACATGGTATAGATTTTCTCTTACATTCTATACAGACAGGTGATTCATTTATATGTGGTGTTTTATTAAGTAGTAAAGATGTGATTATCTCAATTATCTCTTCTGCATTTACCGGACAACCTCTTACTGTATAATCTACACTAACAAAATCTGATATCGGCTTTGAAAGTGGGTTTA
Organism: Hydrogenothermaceae bacterium; assembly: GCA_037478615.1. Taxonomy (GTDB): domain Bacteria; phylum Aquificota; class Aquificia; order Aquificales; family Hydrogenothermaceae; genus JAOABC01. The sequence continues at coordinate 3,192 of JBBFMH010000107.1, read as the reverse complement.
TATCTTTAAAGTAGTTTTCTCTGTAAGTAAAACTATATATCTCTTCAAAGTTCCCGAAATTCCTTGCAGACTGGATACCTCCGGAGACAGCACATGCACCTATTGCCACAACTATCTTTGACCTATCTCTTATATCTTTTATCCTCTCCTCTTCCTCTCTTGTGGAGATAGATCCCTCTACAAAGGCAACATCAAATCTGTCATAAATATTGAAAGATGTAGCTTCTAAAAAATAAGATATCTCGATATATTCTGAATTTATAATTTCAGGAGCTATATCAAAAAATGCAAGTTGACAGCCATCACACGAAGAAAATTTAAAAACTCCTATCTTCATCACACACCTTTTTTATCAAAGAAGTGATCTATATCTGAAAACCTAAATACCGGTCCGTCTTTACATACAAAGAATGGTCCAAACATACAGTGTCCACATGTTCCTACAGAACATTTCATATGTCTCTCCAAGGATACTTTTATGTTAGATTTATCTACGCCTATATTGTAAAGTTGATTTACAACAGCTTTTACCATCGGGTCTGGACCACAGATAAAAACTCCGCAATCTTTATCTATCTTAACTTTCTCAATTAAGTCTGTAATTAAACCAACATCCTTACTCCAAGCTTCACTTGGATTTTGAACTATCACAGAAAATCTGATCTTACTGCTCCAATTTTCATACTCTTCTCTGTATAACAGGTCATCAACACTCTTTACACCGTAAAGTGATATAACTTCCTTGAATCTATCTCTATTCTGTATAGCTTCTTCCATAAGCCATCTTGTTGCTGCAATTCCCAGCCCTCCGGAGATTATTATGATCTGCCGTCCTTCAAACTCCATCAAATCCCAAGAATTACCATAAGGTCCTCTTAAATATATGTCATCACCTTCACTTATCCTATTAAAATATCCGGTAACATCACCTACAATCCTTATAGTATGTAAGGATATTCCATCATTATAACTTGCAACTGTTATAGGGGCTTCTCCTCTACCAAACCCATAGAAGATTACATACTGCCCATTTTCCGGTTTAATATCACTCCTGATCCATACAGATACTGTATTGTAGTTCTCTCTCTTTACCTTTATTACTTTCCCATTTATTAAACAGTAAGGATTCTGTAAAATCATCATAAATCCCTCAACTTCTGTGTCTCTATCTGTATATCTATCTTTACAGGACACCATGTTATACATCTTCCACAACCGATACATCCAAATGTTCCAAACTGGTCCTGCCAGTATGCCATCTTATGCATAAGCCACTGTCTGTACCTGTGGGATATCTTCTCCCTTAGATTAAATTTATGAACCGTTGCAAATGTTTGGTTGAAACAGCTATCCCAGACAAAGTATCTCTCTGAGACCTTCATATCTAAACTGTTTTCTTCTCTTATATCAAAGCAGAAGCAGGTGGGACATACCTGAGTGCAACTTGTGCAGCTTAAACATCTCTTTCCCAATTCTTCCCAATAAGGACTGTCTATCTTTGAGTAGAGGATATCTTTTAGATTTTCGGTATTAAGCTTCTTTTTTATAGTGGTTTTGAATTTTTCTATAACCTCTTCTTTTTTATTTAAATCATACTCTGTTGCTTTTTTAACATTTATCTTATTTAAAAAGTTTTTACCTTTTTCTGTAAGGACTTCAACCAAGAAATTTTTATCTATCTCCGTTATAAATATATCTGCACCGTAACCTTCTTCAAAATTTATATCCATTGATTCACAGAAGCATACGTCGGAGGCTTTTAAACAGTTAACACCAACTATAAACATATTTTCTCTTACAGTTTTATACTGTATATCCGGATATTTATTTTCTATAAAAACTTTATCAAGTATATATAGAGCCTTCAGGTCACATCTTCTTACATCAAAAAATGCATACTTTTCATACTTTAAATGATATTCAAATGTCAAATTGTTATCAATTCTCCTTACTGTCATAAAATTAACCTTAGGAGGTCTCAAAAACTGTTTTAATGAGTTGTAAGGTCTTATATAACTAAAATAACAGTCATCTGTTGTCTTTACGGTATAAAATCCGGCACTTTCCATTTGAGTATAACCAAAAGGTAAATCTTTAAAGTCTATATTTTGGCTATATTGTATAACACCATCTTTTAAAGTGGGGGAAATCAGTTTATACTCATCTTTTATTATACTGTAAAGTTCTTCAAGTTGGTCTATGGTTAAGATATATCTTTCCATCTTTTCCTTCCATCTGTTTTTATTACTAATGATACAGGTTTAGTTTTAAAATTTCCAGTTAAATATGTTTTATCCCATAGAAAGTTTCTCTATTAAGTGTGATAGAATTAGATAACAGTTTTATATAGAGAGAGGTTGGATATGGGTAAGTTGAAAGTTGTTGTAGACAGGACTCTTTGTGAAGGTATAGGAGTTTGCGTTCCTGAGGCTCCAAAGTATATAGTTTTGGATAAAAAACATAAAGCTGTAATATTAAAGCCCGGTAAAGATAAAGACGAGATATTTAAGGAGGTTTTAGAGAAGAAGAGACAGGAAGAAATCCTTGATTTAACAGTGGATGAGGAAGAAGATATTTTCAGAGCAGCAGAAGCCTGTCCTGTTAAAGCTATCTTTATATATGATCCTGAGACAGGTGAACAACTATATCCATAAGGAGATATTATGTTAGATAGGATATTTTCAATTTACGAGAGAAATATAAAATATATACTGATTGTTATACCTGCTTTACTCTTTATTGTTATGGCTTATTTGTATATAAAATCTTCTTAATTTACTCTATATTCTGAACTTGTTGCCGGATTTTTTCTATCTGGCTTTTTATTTCTATGGTTAGCTTACTGAAATCTGGCATTTTATTTCCTAAGGTGTTTATCTCTCTGTGCATCTCCTGACAGAGAAAGTCCATCTTTCTTCCAACAGGTTCGTCTATATTTAATAATTCTAAAAATCTGTTTATATGGTTTTTTAGTCTTACTATCTCTTCAGTTATATCCATTTTCTGAGCTATTAATGAAGCTTCTATAAAAGCTCTTTCTGAGAACTCTTCCCCAAGTAGTTGTTTTACTTTTTGACTCATTTTATCTTGAGCTATCTTTATAAGTTCATCTTTCTTTGAATCTATATCCTCTATATATTTCTCTATAAGTTTCAATCTCTCTTCTATATCTTTTATTAAACTATCTCCCTC
>JBBFMH010000106.1:0-5218 GCA_037478615.1 Hydrogenothermaceae bacterium | reverse complement strand
ATGAAAGAACAGAAGAGGATGAAAGAGAAAAAAAACTCCTTGGTATGGTTGAGTCTGTAGAAAGATTTAATAGATATATACATGATGGGATATCAGATTTTGAAAATATGGGTATAGTCCTTGATACTTCAGAAACAAAGGTTACCGGAAGAATCCAGATTCTCGGTGAAATAAAAGAGTATGACGGAAATATAACCCTTGAGATGCTGAAAACACCACCACCTCCATCTGCAAAAGTGGTAAAACCGGAAAAATCTCTTCTCGAAAAACTGTTTGGTAAAAAAGGAAATAGTTTTGTGAGAATAGGAAAACTACTGTCTGAAGAGGAAGAGATACCAGTTCATATAGATATATCTCAAGTTGTTTTGAGACATCTTGCTATACTTGCAATAACAGGAGCAGGAAAGTCCAACACTGTATCTGTTTTACTTGATCAGATAGGAAATTTAAACGGGACTGTTGTAGTTTTTGACTTTCACGGTGAGTATATTAACTCAAAATTTGAGAGAGACGGGAAAAAGATCGTCAAAGATATAAAGCCGGTTGTTGATCCAACAACACTTCCAGATAGAGATTTCGCTAATTTAATAGGTATAAAACAGAATGCCACTGTTCAGTTTAGATACTTCAAAAGAGCCATAAAAGATACCTTTGAAATCTTTAAAGAAGAGAAAGGAGAAGATTGGAGAAGATTTATAGGAACTAAAGATTTCTTTGGAAGAGTTATAGAGTTAATGGAAAAATGGTTAGAAGATAGTGAAAAATCACCTTTTAAAGGTAAATTAAGGGAAGACTCTCTTTATGAAGTTATAAACAAGATAGAAGATGCTGTAAATGATATAGGACACATACTTCAAGTTGGTGAACCGGATTTACTGTCAAAAATAGAGGAAGGAAAGATAAATGTTTTTAACTTCTCAGAAGTTGATGAAAATATAGCAGATGCAATAGCTTCAAATATACTAAAACATGCCCTTGAAGAGAGAAAAAAAGCAGTTAGAGAGGGAGTGTATTCCACTTCGAAGTTGAAAAATCCAGTTTTATTTATAGTAGAAGAAGCCCACATACTTGCAGGAGTCAACAAAAATACTGAATCAAAATACTATATGACAAAGATAGCAAGGGAAGGAAGAAAGTTCGGCATAGGACTTTGTATAGTAACCCAAAGACCAAAAGGTTTAGATAAAGAGATACTTTCTCAGATGAACAACTTGATAATTCTGAAACTTGTTGAACCGGAAGATCAAAAGCATGTCCAAAGTGCAAGCGAGTCTCTCTCAAAAGAGCTTATGGATTATTTACCCGCTTTAAACCCAGGAGAAGCTATCATTATCGGTAATATGACAAGAATACCACTACTTATCAAGATAGACAAAGCAAAAGGTAAAGTACAAGGTAATGATATTCCAGTTGTAGAACTTTGGAGTAGAAATAAAGATTCAGAGAAGATAGAAAAATTAGAAAATTTAGAGTATCTATGATTTTTAGAGATAGGGAAGAAGCAGGAAAACTCCTCTCAAAAGAGGTAAGAAAATACAACTTTGACAGAGATAATAGTATCATCCTTGCAATACCAAGAGGTGGAGTTCCTGTTGCTTATCAGTTATCAAAGGAATTAAATATCCCTTTCTCCCTTGTAATAACAAAAAAACTTGCCCCCTTATCTGATCCAGAGGCAGCCTTTGGAGCTATAGCAACAGACGGAAGCTTTGTTGTAGATAACGAGTTGAAAAGATATATGGGTATATCAGATGATGAGTTTCAGATAGTTAAAGAGAAAGCCCTGAGAGAAGCTCAAGAAAAAGAAAAAAAGTATTTAAAAACAAAGCCGGAACTAAAAGGTAAAGATGTCATCATTGTAGATGATGGGATAGCTACTGGATACACTGCAATTGCGGCTGCAAAGTATGTTAAAAAGCAGGGTGCAAAAAGTGTCATACTTGCAGTTCCCGTTTGCCCTTCGGATAGTATTCACAGAGTTTTACAATATTTTGATGATGTTATCTGCTATCACAAAGTTGATAGCTATTTCTTTGCCGTAGGTGCTTTTTATGAAGATTTTCATCAAGTTGAAGATTCAGAACTTTTCCAAATCATAAAAAAGGCAGAAGAAGAAGGCTTATACTTTTGATGTAAAATTTAAATATTGGAGGTAAATTGATGAAAAGAGTACTTTTAACCGCTGGTGTTGTTATCTTACTGGGATGTGCATCTCAGCAAGTTCAACTTAGTCCAGAAAAACAGGAGAAGATAAAAGAGATAGGTGAGGCCTCTTCAATGAAGCTCCTAAAAACTTTAAAAGGTGAACTTATGGCTGCTATGCAGAAAGATGGACCTGTTGGGGCTGTAGAAGTATGCTCAAACAAAGCAATGGCTTTAACAAAACAGATAGAAATTGAAACTTCAAATCAGATTAAAAGAACAACCTTCAAATACAGAAATCCTAATAATGCTCCAGACAAGTATGAAGCAGAAGCTTTAACATACTTTGAAGAGGCTTTAAAAAAAGAGGGAAAACTACCTCCTTATTACATACAGACAGTTAAAGAAAACGGAAAGATAACATACAGATACTACAAACCTCTGAAAGTTGAAGGAATATGTTTAACTTGTCACGGAGATAAAAATCTTATGGATAAACAGTTAGTTGAGAAGATAGATAAACTCTATCCTCAGGATAAAGCCTACGGATATAAAGAAGGTGATTTTAGGGGAGTTGTAAGGGTTTCTATTGATGGTGAAAAGTTGAGATAATTTTAAAAGGGGCTTAAAGCCCCCTTTATTTATGGAAAAATTACTCTTCTACTACTTCAGTAATTAATGCACCGGAAGGGCACTCATCGGTAACTTCGAGAACTCTCTGAGCTAGGTCTCCTTCTATAATAGCACCCTCTCCACCAACTTCTGCTTTAACTTGAGCTATTCCATCTCCGGAGTCCTCGTAAACTTCCGGAATTTCATCATAGCAAAGGGCACAAGCTGTGCAGAGATCTTTGTCAACAGATACTTTTACCTTCATAACAAACCTCCTAAATAAAGATTTTCAATAGTATAAGCCAATTTGGCTAAAATTTCAATTATAACAGCATTTGAATATATGAATAGATTAGTAAAATCTAACCATTTAACATATTCAGTTTTATACATTTATAAACCGCCAAAATATCTATCATAAAACTCATTTTTAAACTGCTTAAATTTCTCTTCTTTTATAGAGTTCCTTATATCTTCCATGAGTTTTACATAAAATCTTAAATTATGGACAGTTCCGAGAATATAAGCTGTGATCTCTTCTGCGTTGTAGAGATGTCTTAAGTACCCCCTTGAAAAATTCTTACATGTATAACAATCACATAGAGGGTCAACTGGAGTATCATCAAACTTATGTTTTGCAGATTTTATATTTAATCTTCCAAAATGCGTAAAGAGTGTTCCATTCCTACCATTTCTTGTAGGCATGACACAGTCAAACATATCAACTCCCCTCTCTACACTCTCTACTATGTTTTCCGGAGTCCCAACTCCCATAAGGTATCTGGGCTTATCTTTTGGAAGCATCTCACACACAACCTCTGTCATAGCATACATATACTCAGTAGGCTCTCCTACAGATAAGCCACCTATGGAATAGCCATCTAAATCAATCTCAACTGTCCTTAAAGCACTTTCTCTCCTTAAATCTTCATAAACAGACCCCTGTACTATTCCAAATAGAGCCTGACTTTCATTCTTTTTTGCTTTTTTTGACCTCTCTAACCATCTTACAGTTCTTTTTAGTGATTCTAAAGCGTAGCTGTGGCTACACGGATATGGTGGACATTCATCAAGGGGCATCATTATATCACTACCTATAATCTCTTGAATCTCTACAACAAACTCCGGAGTAAAAAAATGCCATGACCCATCAAGATGGGATTTAAACTTCACACCTTCTTCTGTGATAACAACCTCTGCTTTATGTTTCCCTTCTTTTTCTTTACCTACAGAAAGTGAAAATACCTGATATCCTCCACTATCTGTAAGGATAGGTTTGTTCCATCCAGAAAATCTATGTAATCCTCCAAAATGTCTCAAAACTTCTATTCCTGGTCTTAAGTAAAGATGATAAGTGTTGCCAAGAATTATCTGAGCTTTGATATTATGAAGATGTTCAATAGTTATAGCTTTAACCGTTCCCTGTGTGCCAACAGGCATAAAAATCGGTGTATCTATCTCACCGTGGGAAGTATAGATTTTTCCAAGTCTGGCATTTCCGTCAGTTTTTAGAAGCTCAAATCTAAACAGCTTTCTCTCCTTTAATATGGTCTATTAAATCCTCTTCAGAATAGAAGATAAGCTGCTCTCCTGACATCATATCTTTCAACTCTAACTTGTCTGAGACAAATATAACAAAATCTGCCTTAAATTTATCTGCTGTTTTCATCATTGATTTTAAACTTCCGGTTTTTAACATAAATTCTGATTTAATCTCGGAATCTCTCAAAAATTTTGATAATTCTAAACCTTTTTGTATATAATCGTTATTTATAGGAATTACAGTAAATAAAATATCTTTTTTCTCCGGCTGTGGAATTAAAAGCATCAGCCTCTCTATACCGGCAGCAAATCCCAGAGCAGGTGTAGGCGGTCCTCCAAGTTGCTCTACCAGATTGTCATATCTACCTCCGGCAGCTACCGTCCCCTGAGCTCCTATTTTATCTGTTATAAACTCAAAAACAGTTTCTGTATAGTAATCAAGTCCTCTGACAAGTCCAGGATTTACCCTGTAATTTACCCCAAGTTTAGACAGTACACTTAAAAGCTGATTAAATCTATCCTTAGATTCTTCTGATATATAATCAGTTATGATTGGAGCCTCCCTTGATATTTCTCTGCAACTTTCAACTTTACAGTCAAGGATACGTAGAGGATTTGAATCTAATCTTTTTAAACAGGTTTCACACAGTTTATCTTTATACTGTAAAAAGTAATCTCTTAATGCTTGTGAGTAAAGCTTCCTGGAGTTAAAATCTCCCAATGTATTTATCTCTAACCTTGCCTGAATATTTAATGTTTTAAGTATTTTATCAACCATCTGTATAAGCTCTGCATCTGCATATACAGAAGAAACTCCGAAGATCTCTGCTCCTATCTGGTGAAACTGTCTATATCTGCCGGCCTGAGGTCTCTCATATCTAAACATTGCTCCTTCATAAAACAGCTTATGATAACCACCTTG
>JBBFMH010000105.1:0-5240 GCA_037478615.1 Hydrogenothermaceae bacterium | reverse complement strand
CTCACTGTATATTTCAAGTATTCCAAGCTCTTCAAGAGATATTAGGTCTTTTATCTCTTTTTTAACTGTTTTTGGAGTTATACCGTGTTTTTCATTATACTCTTGCTGTATCTTTCTCCTTCTCTCTGTTTCTTTTATCGTTTCTATCATAGCCGGAGTTAGATTGTCAGCGTAAAGTATAGCCTTTCCATTTTCGTTTCTCGCTGCTCTTCCTATTGTCTGTATAAGGGCTGTTTTTGACCTTAAAAATCCCTGTTTATCTGCATCTAAGATTGCAACAAGAGAAACTTCCGGCATATCTAACCCTTCTCTTAGGAGATTAACCCCAACAACTACATCATACTTACCTTCTCTTAACTCCTTTATTATTTTTGCTCTCTCTATGGTGTCTATCTCAGAGTGAAGATAAACGGCTTTTATACCCTTCTCTTGTAAATAGTCTGATAGATGTTCTGCCATCTTCTTAGTAAGTGTTATTATTATGGCTCTCTCATTTCTCTCTTTAACTTTCCAAACCTCAGAGATAATATCATCTATCTGTCCTTCTGTTTTTTTAACTTCCACTACTGGGTCAAGTAAGCCAGTTGGTCTTATTATCTGCTCTACTATAATTCCCTTTGACCTCTGAATTTCCCAGTCTGCCGGAGTTGCTGATACGTATATCGCCTTCTGTATCTTCTGAATAAACTCTTCAAATTTAAGTGGTCTGTTATCATAGGCTGACCTCATTCTCCAGCCGTATTTTACAAGGTTATCTTTCCTTATAAAGTCTCCGTTATACATTGCTTTAATCTGTGGAATAGTTACATGGGACTCATCAACTATAAGTAAAAAATCCTCCGGAAAATAGTCTATAAGTGTGTAAGGTGGCTCTCCCGGCTTTCTTCCATCAAAGTACCTTGAATAGTTCTCTATACCTTTACAGGTTCCAAGTTCTATCATCATCTCTATATCGTAGTTAGTTCTCTGCCATAGTCTATTTGCTTCTATCTCTTTACCTGCTTTTCTAAACTCCTCTACTTCTATTTCTAAATCCCTCTGTATCTGCTTTATAGCTTCCATCATATCAGGCCTTGGTATTACATAGTGGCTTGCCGGAAATATCACTGTCCGTTCTAACTTTCTCTTTACATCTCTGTTAAATATATCAAGCTCTGATATGGAATCTATCTCATCACCGAAAAATTCAACCCGTATGATTATATCTTCCGAGTACGCGGGTAGTATCTCAACTGTATCTCCTTTCACTCTAAACGTTCCTCTCTTATAAGAGAAGTCATCTCTCTGATATTGAAGCTCAACCAATTTACGAAGTAATGATTGCCTATCGATCTGCATTCCTACATAAAGCTGAAGTCTTAACTTCTCGTAAAACTCCGGTGTTCCAAGTCCGTATATACAGGAAACAGACGCCACCACTATTGTATCTGACCTTTCTATTAAACTTCTTGTGGCTGAGTGCCTTAACCTATCTATTGCATCGTTTATGGCACTGTCTTTTTCTATATATAAATCTTTCTGTGGAATGTATGCTTCTGGCTGGTAGTAGTCATAGTAAGATACGAAGTATTCAACAGCATTGTTTGGAAATAGCTCTTTTAACTCCCTGTAAAGCTGAGCTGCAAGGGTTTTGTTGTGAGATAAAACTAATGTAGGTTTTCCATATTTTTCTATAACATTGGCTATTGTAAATGTTTTCCCTGTCCCAGTAGCTCCGAGTAAAACCTGCTCATTAGCACCCTGTTTTAGGTTCTCATACAGCTGTTTTATAGCCTTCGGTTGATCTCCAGTTGGCTTAAAAGGAGATTCTAACTTAAAAGGTGATTTTCCCATTTTACTCCTTAATCCAGTTCTCTATCTTTAAACCCTTAGCAAAATATAAGCAATATTTTTATGATATCAAACTGAGTAAAAAGCCGTGTCGTAAGCCCCACTCTGATATTTTGATTTTGTCTTTGTTGAAAATCTCCATTGCTGTTTGAAATATGGCTATGCCAGAGATTATAGCTTCTGCTCTTTTATCCTCTATCATAGGAATAGATTTCCTTTCTTTTATTGTCATTGAAGATAACTTATTAAACCACTTTGCTATCACATCATAACTTAAAATACTACCGTGGACCTTTTTTGAATCATAAGGATATATCTGTTTTTCTAAAGCTACCACTGTTGTTATTGTTCCACCAAGTCCAACAAGTTCTTTTGTATCTGACATACTTTCATATGCTTTTTTTATGTTCTCTCTCAAAAATTCCTTTAAATTTAACAGCTCTTCTTTTTTTGGTGGGTCTGATTTTATAAATGTTTCCGTGAGATTAACTATACCAAATGGAAAAGATATTGAATTTATCAGATTTTTACCTTTTCCGTATGCAAACTCTGTACTTCCTCCACCTTGGTCTATAACCACAAAACTGTCTTTTATATTTAAAGCTGTTGCTGTAGCCACAAATGAAAGTCTTGCTTCCTCTTCTCCAGATATAACTTTAACCTCTATACCCAAATCTCTAACCTGTTTTAGAAAATCTTCTGCATTCTTAGCTTCTCTGCAGGCTTGTGTTGCCACTGCATATATACCACTTACCCCAAACTCTTTTGCCAACATAACATACTCTTTTAATGTGGAAAGAGTTTCGCCTATAGCTTCTTTCTGAAGATATCCACTTTCTTTTAATCTTCTACCAAGAGCAGTGATTCTACCTACGGAGAGAACCTCTTCAAAAGATTTATCCGGATGTATGGCAACTATCAACATCCGGCTTGAGTAAGTCCCTATATCTACAATAGCTACTTTTTTAGCCATTACTCTACAAAAACCTGTCCTTCTATAGGAGAAACATCTATACCTTGGTCTGTAAGCCAGTTAATAGCTCTTTCAATTTCCTCTTCTTTTCCTATAAGCTCAAGCTCCAACCAGCCGACCTTCTCTTGGACATTTGCTTTTCTTATGTTTATATCTACATCAAAGGTTTTACAGAGCTTGCTGAGAATAGGTTCTTTTATCTTTTCTTCCGGATAGATCAGTTTAAGTTTCATACTATTCATAACTTATCCCCTTCCACCTGCTATAGCTGGAATTATTGCTACAGTGTCTCCATCTTTTATAGGAGTATCTTTACCCTGTAAAAATCTAATATCTTCGTCATTAACAAAGAAGTTAACAAACTTTCTGATCTCTCCATTTTCATCAACAAGTCTTTCCTTTATTCCTGGAAACTCTCTCTCAAGAGCATCTATAAGCTCACCTATTGTAGATGCTTCAACTGTAACCTCACCTTGTCCTTGAGTAATCCTTCTTAAAGCTGTAGGTATTCTAACAGTTATTGCCATACTTAAACCTCCTATTATTTATTAAGAATTTTCTCTAAAAAAGCTAAAAATGTAAGTCATAAACATCTCTGGGTAAAGTGTAAGGCATCACTTTTCACCTATTACCTTCTGTTTAAATTCTATTAGTGATGGTTTTATATGGATAGGTTTGTTAAGTTTTCCTTCAAGGACTTCCATTGTTTTGTATCCATTTCCGGTTATGTACGCTACCACTACCTCATCTTTTCCTATTAATCCTGCTTGAGCAAACTTTTTGAGGACTGCTATGGTGGTTCCTCCGGCTGTTTCTGTAAATATACCTTCCGTCTTTGCAAGAAGTTTAATACCTTCTATAACTTCTTCATCTGTTGCTATCTGAATATCTCCTTTACTTTCTTTGGCTACTTTTACAGCGTAAGGTCCATCAGCTGGATTTCCGATAGCTATGGATTTTGCTATTGTATTAGGTTTCACAGGTTTTATAAAATCTCTTCCTTCTTTTAGAGCTTGGTATATTGGACTACATCCTTCGGCTTGAGCTCCAAGCATTCTTGGAAGGTTTCCTTCTACCAGTCCTACTTCTTTAAGTTCATTAAATCCTTTCCATATCTTTGTGTATAGTGATCCAGAAGCAAGGGGTGCCACTACAACATCCGGAATTTTCCAGCCAAGTTGCTCCGCAACCTCAAATGCGAGAGTTTTTGAACCTTCAGAATAGAAAGGTCTAACATTTATATTTACAAAAGCCCAGCCAAACTCGTTTGCTATTTCTGACGACAATCTATTTACATCATCATAATTACCATCCACAGCAACAACAGTTGGATTAAATACTAAACTACCTATTATCTTATTCGTCTCAAGATTTGAAGGAATAAATACATAACAGTTCATCCCAGCTGATGCTGCATGAGCTGCCACTGAGTTTGCAAGGTTTCCTGTGGAAGCACATGCTGCTGTATCAAATCCAAATTCCTTCGCTTTGGAAAGTGCAACTGCAACGACTCTGTCTTTGAAAGATAGGGTTGGGTGATTTACAGAATCGTCTTTTATGTAAAGATTGTTAAGTCCAAGTAGTTTACCGAGATTTTCTGCTTTTATAAGAGGTGTAAATCCAGCAGAAAGCCCAACAGTTGCCTTCTCTACCGGAAGAAGATCTATATATCTCCACAGACTCTTTGGACCTTTTTCTATTTTTTCTCTTGATATATTTCTTTTTATCTCTTCATAATCGTAAACTATCTCCAATGGACCAAAGCAAAACTCACATACGTGAAGCGGTTCTACCGGATACTCAGCTCCACACTCTTTACATTTTAAAGCCCTGACTTTTGCCAACTTACTCCTCCGAAAAAGAAAATTGTTTATATTATACCTTAGAAATTATCAAAAATTTACACTAAATTATGATAAAATTAATCATCTAAAGAGGGTTTTTGATGGAGACCTATCAAAAGATTAAAATTTTGTCTAGGCTTACTTCTTTTGAAAGAGAAGAGGAACTGAATTTTGAAAGTTGCATATACCATGTTTCTGCAAGAAGCCAAAAAGTTCCTGTGCTAAAAATTATGCAAACAACATTATGTGATAAGAACTGTATTTACTGTGCTTTTAGGAGAGATAGGGAATCTATTCCAAGACTATTTATAAAACCCGAAGAGCTCGCAAAAGGATTCATGAATTTATATAAAGAAGGAAAAGTAAGAGGTTTACTACTTTCTTCTGGTATATTTGGAAATCCTGAATTTACTATGGAGAAGATGATAGATACAGTAAAAATACTGAGAGAAAAATATCAGTATAAAGGATATGTTCATCTCAAAATTATGCCGGGTGTATCTCTTCAAACAGTTGAGGAGTCTGTAAAATTAGCTGATAGAGTATCCATAAATATAGAGACTTCAAAAGAAGAGAGACTTAAAAAGGTAGCA
>JBBFMH010000104.1:0-5308 GCA_037478615.1 Hydrogenothermaceae bacterium | reverse complement strand
GAATGGGTTTTTGCTCATAAAGAGAAAAATGTTAGTGTAATTTTTTTGAGATATGGTTTCAAGTATATATTTTTGGTTTTTTTCTATTTCTGAAAGTCTTAACTTTAACCTGTTTATCTCCTCCTTATTAAATTCTTGCTTTACTATTTTTGATTCAACTACTAAACCTTCTTCAGCAAAAGAAGGGAAAGCCATTATAATAAAAATTAAGTAAAAAAATAAACCTTTCATTTTACCTTTTAGAAAATTTTAGTTATGGAAAAAATTTTACCACAAAATAGGAGATAGTTGATTATTTGAAGAAATCCAACAGAGATAGATTTTTAACTGAGTTAAATGCTGCTATTAATGCTTCGTAGGCTGTTTTAGCTTTCTGTAGATTTGTTATTGTTTCTGCTGTATCTGCATCTTCAAGATTTGATATAAGATTGTTGTTAAACACTTTATTTTGCTGATAGCTGGTTTTTATATCACTTATTACTTTTTGTTGAGTTCCTATCATTGATGTGTATTGTAAAATAGTGTTTAGTCCTTTATCAAACACATCTAATATCTTCATATTAGTTCCGTTGACATTTATGGTTGCTGTATTTAACTCACCAAGACTTCCTGTTCCATTTATAGCATTGTTTATTATTTCGATTATCTTGTCTATTGCTGCTACCATTAATATCTTTTTACTTCCACCAACGACATCTGTCCCTAAATAAGCTGAACCGTCAAAAGTCGTATTTACCTCTACTCCTTTTGCTATTGGAACCTTAGTCTCTATTGTTTGTCCTTGGTAGACACCATTTGAGTCAAAAGGGTCTTGCTGTGATTCTACTCCACCAAACAATCTTGTGTCCCCTATAGATGTGTTAGCTGTCTTTATGATGTAATCTTTCATCTGTTGGAAGTAATCTTTTAAAACATTTGCATCATCTTTATCAAGGACTCCGGTGTTAAGAAGCCTGATAATCTCAACTCTTATTTCACTTCCGGCATCTGATATATTCCTTAATGTAGTTTCAGCAACATCTAACACATTGGAGGCAAAATCCATATTTCTCAAATAACTGTCAAAATCTTCGTTCATTCTTTTGAGTCTTAATGATGCAACTGTAGCTACTGTATCGTCAGACGGTTGAAGAATTTTTTTCCCAGTGGCTATCTGCTTAGAATACTTCTCTACCTCACCCTGTCTTATCTGGTCATTCTTTATGTAGTTGTCATATCTAAGCAAATCTGTAATTCTCATAGCCCACCGTCTCTTTAGGTTAATATTCAATTACATTATCGTAAATTTTTTAAAATTTTTTAGCTATTTACCCATATTTAGTATGGTCTGAAGTAGTTCGTCTGCAACTGTTATTACCCTTGCATTTGCCTGATAAGCTCTCTGTAGTTTTGTGAGATTTATAAGTTCTTCATCAAGATTGACTCCGGATAAACTTTTAATCTTTTCTGTAACAGCATCGTACAGTGCCTGATTGTTTGACTTTTGGGTTTGTATTGTGGAAGATTGAGAGGACACTTCCGCAACCAATTTTGAGTTATAAAACTCAAAGAATCCCCTTGATTTTATTAAATTATAGTTTGTAGCATCGTTTAAGTTGGCTATTAAGCTGCTTTCTTCTGCAGGGGTTAAAACTCCATTAATACTATTTTTTAGATTTAGTAGAGCTTTGCCATTTGTGTTATCTGAGTTTAGATAGTTAGGATCTGTAGCTAAAGCCACATCTTTCGGATCTGTTATGTTTAGTGATATGTTAGAGGCATCTATCTTTGTTAAGGAGGAAGATGGGTCTATTTTGAAGAAATCTATGTTATTGTTGCCGTTAAGGTTATAACCTTGCTTATGGACTTTGTTGAAGAGTGTAGCAAAAACTGTTGTAAAGTCGTTGAGATTGTTTATCTGTTTATCTATGTCCCCAATGCCTTTTAAGTTGCCTCCCACTTCGCCGTTCTGAATATCTCCTGTTATATCGTTTGAGTTATTCCATTTTATTACTGGATTGCCGTTTGGACCTGTTTCAAAGTTTAATTGGGTCTGTTGTATTCCCACTACAAGTCCGAAACCTTTTGCTGTGTAGATATTAACGGTATTGTCAGAATTGAATACTACCTTCACATCTATAAGGTTGCTTAGCTGTGATATTAGCCTGTCTCTTTCATTTAAATACTCTGTGTTTACTTCTATATCCATAACCTTTGTTTTGATATCTTTATTTAATTTTGCTATCTGGTCTGTTATCTGGTTAATCTGGTTTATCTGATCTTTTATTTTAAGAGTTGTCTGTTGTTTTATGTCTTGTAGAGATTGATAGGAATTTCTAATTTTACCTATCAGAGTTTGAGCATT
Source organism: Hydrogenothermaceae bacterium (assembly GCA_037478615.1). Lineage (GTDB taxonomy): Bacteria > Aquificota > Aquificia > Aquificales > Hydrogenothermaceae > JAOABC01. Next base: position 2,964 of record JBBFMH010000104.1, on the reverse strand, counting down.
TCCTAAAAACTGTTGTCTTGCTGAAAGGTCATTTGGATTTATAAGCATATCGTTTATTGAGTTGAAAAATTGGTTTAGGTCTTGAGAGAAGCCTGTTCCGTTTATATCGTTAAATATATTTTCTATACTTGAGAGAATGTCAGAGTATGCTTTATCTGAGTTTAAACTCTGTCCGAGATTTACCTGTCTTGTAAATAGAAACTGGTCAAAAACTCTCAAAATTTTATTCACAAAGACACCGCTTCTCGGCATATCTTGAAAAACGGCTATCTCCCTGTTGTATCCTTCCGTAGCTACGTTTGATATATTTTTATTTACACTGTTTATGCCTCTCTGGGTTGAAAGTAAGCTCTGACCGGCTATAGTAAGCATGTTTAGTAAAGACATACTCAGCACCTCACAGTATATTTATTTTATTATCGGAAAATTTTTAAACTTTTTTATTTATAAATCCCTGTCCAGAAGATTTTACTGAGCCTTCAGGAGAGTATGTTTTTGTAGTTTCAAATATGGCTTCAAAAAGGTCTTCTATGAACATCAGATTTTGTATGATTAACTCTCTGTTTGTATTTAAAAGTGTATTTAACTCCTGTATCTTACTCAACTTTTCCATTGCTTCTTCTTTTGAAAATTGAGAAAGTTTTGATAGTAAATCCATTTTTTCTTTAGTTATCTCTACTAATCTATCCGCATAGGAGCTGTCTTTTATAGAGTTTAAGATACATAACTTTTCCTCTTCTAAGATGGTTTTTAACTTTTCCAGGATTGTATCTATATCTTCCATATTTTCCTCTCATTCAATGTATAATATATTAAATTATACCACCTAATTTGAGGATGCAGATGGATAAAGATAAGCTTTCCGGTTCAGAAAAGGCTGCTATACTTTTATCTATAATTCCAGAGGATAAGAATGTAAATATATTTAAACATCTTAAACAGACAGAGCTGGAGAGGGTTGTTAAAGCACTTCTTACTTTAGAGTCTCCGTCTAAAGATGTTATAAAGGCTGTATTAGATGAAGCCTATAAACAGCTTTCAGAAGCCGCACCTTTGAGACTTTTACCTGAAAATTTAAGAAAAATTTTAGAAAAAGCTTTGTGAAGGACTTGTCAGTGCAGAGGAAGGGAAAGCCATATTTAAAGAGCTTGAGAAACTTCCTCCAAAGGTTGTTGCAAATCTTATAAAGAATGAACATCCTCAGGTTATAGCTCTTATTTTAACTCAGCTTCCATCTCAGAAAGCTGCTGAGATAATCCAGTATTTACCAAGGAGACAAGGAATATCTAATATTCAGGAAGAGGTTATAAAGAGGATCGCCTCCCTTGAGAAGGTATCAAGTAATATGCTTAAAACTGTTGCCTCATCCTTGGAAGAAGAATTATATACACTTGGAGCAGGTAAGGAAGAGATGTTAAGTGGAATTGATGTATCTGCCGAAATAGTAAATAACCTACCTAAGGATATAGCTAATGAGATACTTGATGAAATTAGAAAAGAGAATGCATTTCTGGCAGATGCAATTGAAGAGAGGATGTTTAAATTTGAAGATATTGTCAAACTTGACAACAGAGCTATTATGGAGATACTTAAGAATGTGGATAAAAATGACTTACTTATCGCACTTAAAGGAGCACCACAGGAGATTATTGATAAATTCCTCGCTAATATATCAAAGAGAGCGGCTCAGATGTTTATGGAAGATATGGAAGTTTTGGGACCTGTTAAAAAATCAGATGTTGAAAATGCTCGTAAGAAAGTTATACAGGTCGTCAAAAATCTCATACAGACCGGAGTTATTGAGTATGGAGCCGGTGGTGAAGAGATGCTCTGATGGAGGGCTGATTTATGTCTGACTTTCTCTCACAGGAAGAGATAGATGCTTTACTTGGTGGTGGGAAAAAACAGGATACTGTAGAAGAGATAAGAGTTAAACCTTTTGATTTTTCTAAGGTAGAAAGAATCCAAAAAGGTGGATTTCCGGGGCTTGAGATAATATTTGAAAGGTGGGCAAAACTCTTTAGAGAAGAGATAAGAAAGATATTTCCCACTATATCTATGATTTCTAAATCGAAGATATATATTTCAAGGTATGGTAGTTATATATCAAAGATACCACTTCCGGCTGCTTACAGTATTTTTTATATGAAGCCACTTAAAGAACCTGCACTTTTGGTTATAGACGCAAGATTGGTCTTTTCTCTTGTCAGCTCTATCTTTGGCGGAGGTTCAAAGACTTTTAAAATAGAGGGAAGAGACTTTACCAAACTTGAACTTAGGATAGTAAATGATCTTATAAATGTTGCTATGGAAACATTTAATGGAGTTTGGGAGGAGTTTTATCCTGTTCAGATAGAACTTAAAAATCTTGAGTTAAATCCATTCCTTGTGAGGATAGTTTCACAGGCTGAAAAGGTTATAGTTGTGGAGATGTCTATGGATATAGATGGAACGGAAGTTCCATTTAGTTTCTGTTTTCCACAGATGATGTTTTTACCTATAAAGGATCTTGTTTTTTCTGAAACTTTTGGATCGGAAGTTTCACAGGAGTGGAAACAGACAATCTATAACAAACTGATGAAAGTGGTTTTAACTTTAAAGGTGGAACTTGATAGAAAGAGTTTTACCGTGGAGGAGTTTTTAAATTTTGAAGTTGGTGATAGTATAATATTAACAAAGAGTAAGGATCACACACTAAACTGTTATATCCAAGGTAAAAGGAAGTTTGTGGTTAAACTGGGTAAAATAGATAAGAAGTTTGCTGTAAGCATTGAAAAAAAGTTAGAGGAAAGAGAAGATGGCTGAAGAGGAAAAGTTAGAGTCTCAAGAACCAGAAAATCAGAATAGAGATGAAGATTTGGCTGCTCAATGGGCTTCAATGCTTGAAAACCAGACAGAAAGTAAAGCCGATGAAGACCTTGCTTCACAGTGGGCTTCCATGCTTGAAAGTCAGCAGGAGCAGAA
>JBBFMH010000103.1:0-5405 GCA_037478615.1 Hydrogenothermaceae bacterium | reverse complement strand
AAGGGAGATAACCTACCTCCAAGGACATGATAAAGTCCTTTAAACTTACCTGTCTGTTCTATTATAAAGCCGTCAAAAGACTCTTCCACAACACATATGGTTTTTCTGTCTCTCCCTTCATCTTTACAAATAGGACATGTCTCCTCTTCTGTAAACAGACCACACTCTTTACAGGGAACTACCTTCTCTATCATCTGTGCAACTTCTTTTATGAAGTCAACAGCTTCTCCTTTTGGCATTTTCAGAAGGTTTAGAGTAAATCTTTTTGAAGCCTTTTCTCCATAACCGGGAAAAGACATAAGATGTTGAATAACCTTTGTTATACTTTCAGGGACTATATTTTTCAAAATAAACCACCCATCTTCAGCATACTTAAAGGTATTCCAGCTGCTTCCGTCATCTTTTGTGTCATAACATCTCTTGATCTCTCTATAGCTTCATTCACTCCTGATATAAGTAGTTCTCTCAAAAGCTCATAGTCATCTATTACAGATTTATCAATATCTATATCTATAATTTCACCAACGCCGTTAACTGTTACCTTAACCATTCCACCTCCAACTTCAACAACTATCTTCTCTCTCTTTAACTCTTCTTTGGCTTTTTCCATATTCTCTTTCATTGATTGAAGCTGTTTCATCATTTCAGCTATGTTTGAAAACATACTACTCCTCCTTGTCTTCGTATTTTAAAATTTTTGAACCTGGAAAAAGTTCAAGGACTTTATCTATAGAGTTATCTCTCTTCTTACTTTTTTTGGTAGGTTTTTCTTCTATCTTTGGAGTGTTTAATAAAACATCTTTACCTATAACTTTTTTTATCTCGTCAATCTTTTTTTCAAGTAAAGCAGCTACAGATAGGTTTTCTGTTTTTAATATTACTTTATCTTCAATTTCTTCTATGTTTATCTGGTTTAAAGATACTGACAACATAGGCTCTGACATCATCATTTTTATGATTTTCTGTTTTATATCCGGCTCTACATTTTCTGTCTTTTCAGTAATTTCTGTAGTTTTGTTTTCCGTCTGCTTAGATATACTGGTTATCTCTATCCCTTCTTTGATTAACTGTTCAACCGGCTTAATATACTCTAAAAATTTCAGTTTTAGTATGTAGAGCTGATATACAGATTTTGGATTTTGTAAAGTTTTACTTTCTATAAAGGCTTTATTAAAGAGAGATAGAATATATATAACCTTCTTTTCATCTTCTTGAGAGAATATATCACCTTTTTGATTTAATGTTATACTCAGAAGTTCATGATGTAGCTTATCTATAAGCTGTTTCCAAAATATGTTAAGGTCATATCCCTGTGTTTCAATTATATCTATAAGTTTTACAGCTTCTTTTAAATCAGAATTTTTGATATGCTGTAGAGTCTGTTTTATATAACTTTTTGGAATTATACCTAACAGTTCCTCCACCGAAGATACAGTTAACTTCCCATCTGAAAATGTTACCGCCTGGTCTAATAGACTGGCGAAGTCCCTCATTCCTCCCTCAAACTCCTCAACCAACAGATCTACAGCTTCCTCTTCGTAGGGTAAATTTTCTCTCTTTAAAATACTCTCTAAATAATGTTTTATCTGGCTTTTTGTAGGTTGTTTGAATATAAATATCTGACATCTTGATTTTATCGTATCAGGAATTTTGTAAAGTTCTGTTGTTGCCAGGATGAATATATTTTTTGGGGGTGGTTCTTCCAATGTTTTAAGTAGAGCGTTAAAGGCTTCTTTTGTAAGCATATGGACTTCATCTATTATATAAACTTTGTAGTTTCCTTTTATAGGTGAATAACCTACGTTATCCCTTATTGACCTAATATCGTCTATACCTCTGTTTGATGCCGCATCTATCTCATACATATCCGGAAAAGAACCTTTCTCTATCTCAATACAGTTTTCACATTGATTACAAGGTTCAAAATCTACTGGGTTTTTACAGTTTAAAGCTTTTGTAAGAATCCTTGCTATGGTTGTTTTACCTACTCCCCTTTGTCCTGAGAAGATGTAAGCATGGCTAATTCTGTTTAATCTAAGAGCATTTTTCAATGTTTTGACAACATACTCCTGTCCTACAACTTCAGAGAAACTCCTAGGTCTATACTTTCTTGAGAATGCTTCGTATGTCAAAAGTTTACCTCAACTTAAATATAATAAAAATTATACCTTAATAGCCTTAAATCCAGTAGGCTTTTATGAAACCTTTAATCCAATCCCACAAAACTTTTTTTGCAGCTCTCTCTAAGTCTACCTCTCCTCCGGAAATTTTGTAATTTAGTCTCCTTCCTATATCCTCAAGAGTCCTTAGTGGGTCTTCTACATTTGGTTCTATCCTGTAAGTTTCTCTTATAGCTTCAGGTCTCTCTTGGACTATCTTTTCCAATAGTTTTAAGGCTACCTCTACAGGAAGCTGAAGTTTATCTGGAATCCAGGATCCTTTTAATGCTAAATCTTCCTGATACTCTAATGTAATTATTCCCGGTGTATCTATTAGAAATATATTCTCATCAAGTTTTATCAGTTTTTCCCCAGTGGTCATTCCAGGTTTTGGGGATGTTGTAGCAACTTTCTTTCCTTTTAAGGCATTTATCACTGATGACTTTCCAACATTAGGATAACCTAAAACACCTATCTTCACTATGCCCTTTTTATTTGCCAACTCTTTTATCTCTTGAATAAGATCCTTTATTCCCATCTTTTTGTGAGCAGAAAATATAACTACAGGAAACTCCCTCTCTATCAGAGATTTTGCTTTTTCTAAGAAATCCCTTGGGACAAGGTCAGCTTTGTTTAAAACTACAATCAGACTTTTATTCCTTTCCTTTGCTAAATTTTCAACTACACTGTTCCTCGTTTCAAAGGGTATTCTCCCATCAACAACTTCAAGGATAAGGTTAGATTCAGAAAGTATCCTCTTTGCTATACTCTTTTCTCTGAGCCACTCTCTTGGTTTTTCCAACATCTCTCTCCTTTGTTGTATAATAAGAAATCAAACTTCTATTCTATGGAGGCTGTTTGCATTTAGTTTTTATTTTAGTTCTAACTATTATATATCTAAGTTATGCCACTGAGCCAGTAATTGTAGAGGCTGATAAATTAGAGAGAGATAAAGATGGAATAATTGTAGCTACTGGTAACGTTAAGATAGTTTACCAGGATAAAATTTTACAATCTGAGAAAGTTATTTACGACACTCAAAATAAGAAGATAACTTTACCTACGAAAATGTATATTAAAACTCCTTCTTTTGAAGGTACAGGGTCAGATGGATGGTGGGATATAGAGAGTGATCAAGGAGAAGTTTATAACTATGAAGGTTTGATGGATAAGCAGTTTTACGTAAGGGGAACAGTTTTAAAAAAAGTTAGAGATGAGTATAACTTTAAAAATTTAGAGTTTTCTACCTGTCCCTTTAGTCAGAGAGATTGGTTTGTAAAGTCAACTTCCGGGTATGCAAAAGAGAATGATAAACTTATCACTTACAACACCACTTTAAGATTCTGTAAAATCCCTATTCTTTATACACCATACTTTTCTTACCCACTTGTTGAGAGAAAATCTGGATTTTTACCACCAATTATAGGCTCTGATAAATACAACACATTTATATACAAACAGCCTTTCTTTTATGTTATAAATGATTACTCAGATATAACTCTCACTTCTGATTACAGAAACAGACAGGGAGAAGGTCTATCTGTAGAGTACAGAAGATCACTTGATGAGAATTCATATCTGACAGGTCAGATTGATTTATTTAAAGAAAGTGGTAGTAGAGAGTGGTGGTCAGGTAGAACTCAAACTCCATTAACTTACAGATGGAGATTGAAACTTGAAAGTAATTACTCTCCTTTTGACAGATGGAAATTTTACTCAAAGGTTGATATTCCAAGTGATAGATACTTCTTTGAAGATTTTTATAATATGAGTTTTTTAAGATATACAGCTTTTACAAGGTCCTATGTGGTAGGAAGAACGGACTACGGTGATTTTTTAACAGAGTTGAATTTTGATTACTTTTATGACCTTACACAACCAGATAACAGAAAAACTTTACAGAGACTCCCTGAAGTTAGGATATATAAGAAAACCTCTAACTTTTTCTTTGAAAACACATATTACGACTTTTTATCAGATAACAACTACTTTTACCGAGAAGAAGGGACTTCAGGTATAAGGACAGACAATATACTCAATATATACAGATATGACTATTTTGGTAAGTTTACCAATATAGCCCAATTTCAGCCGAGATTTACGGCATATATAAATACAAAAAACGGAAATACTTTGGATACCAGATTTTTAATACCTTTTAAAGAGAGTATTCAGACAAGTTTCATTAAAGGTTATGATGGTTTTATACACTCTTTTATTCCGAAGTTAACTTTTGAATACATATCAAAACTAAATCAGTCTAATCTACCATACTATGACAGAGAAGATAGAGTAGATGAGAAGAAAGATTTAGATGTCTATCTCTACAATATTTTAAATTTCAGGAAAGATTACTACTTTAGATGGGAAGTTTCATCTGGCTATACATTTTTGGGAAGTTATAAAATCGGTGAAAATCAGTATTACTCAGATATAAAACCTCTTAAAAATAGCTTACTGTTTGCTTTTAAAAGGATAACAGCAGATACGATAACTTACTATGATACGGAAAAGGGTAGGGTTATAAGAACGGTAACTTCTCTTGGCTTTACTCCAAAAAACTGGCTATCTTACAGTATCTCCTACTCTTTTGATAGCTATACAGCAAACTCAAAGCAGCTATCAAACAGTTTCAATATAAACCTTGAAAACTATAAACTTTCTGGTTATATACTCAGCAATCTTTCCGGTGGATATGTACAGAGAAAACTTTTCTCTTTTGTGTGGGATAGAAAGTGTTGGAATATAACATTCAATTTTTATGAGGACTACAACAAAACCACCGAAAAGAGATACAGAAATATATTCGTTATTGTAAATATAATGGGGTTTGGATACAAATTACCGTTTATCAGAAATTAAAATACCCTCTGGTTGATCCAGCTTTAAGCATACTTATAGGTTTTCTACCCTGAAATCCTTCGTATTTACCATGCCAGTAGAGTATGCTTTCTTCATCTTCTTTCCAGCATAGGAATATCTCTTCTCCGTTATTTTCCGCTGGAAAATCAATTATCACCGGATCAAGCCCTTTTACCAAAACACCAAATCCTTCTATAACTTCAATAAGTTCTTTTATCTCTTGATTTTCTGTGGAAAGTAATGTTTTAACATACATAAGTTCAAGTTCATCCTTTTCGTCTCTGTCTTTTTCGTTTAACTCTTCATATCTAAATAGATAATAATTTATACTTTCCCTCTTTTCAGCTATCTCTTCCACAAGAGCTTTTATTTGAGGCAGCAAAT
>JBBFMH010000102.1:0-5589 GCA_037478615.1 Hydrogenothermaceae bacterium | reverse complement strand
CCAGCAAAAACTGTAATCAAAAATGTGTTTTCATAATCTTTCTCAGTTATCCCTTCTTTCTTAGCAAAATAAAGTCCAACATAAAATCCAACCAGCAATCCTATTGCAACTAATACTCCATAAGTGTGGATAGTAAATCCACCTATTGTTATCAAATCAGGGAACATTTACTCCTCCTTTAAGCTCTTTCAAGCTCTCTTTCTTTTAAAGATTTGAGATATTTATCTAAGACAAGTTTTCTCTTTAAAGGCGAAAGATAGTTTATAAAAGGAATGCCGTTTAGATGGTCTATCTCATGTTGTAAAACGATTGCAAGAAACTCCTGACTTTCCACTACAACATCTTCTCCTTTTTCATTCTTTGCCACCACTTTTACTCTCTTAGCTCTTGGAATTGTTATCTGAACTCCTGGAAAACTTAAACAACCTTCTGTTGATTGTACTTCTCCCTCTTTTTCCACTATCTTTGGATTTACGAGCACCATCTTAACTGGATCTTCCTTCTCTTCCTCCCTTCTCTTTTCTCTGACAGTTGTATCAAGGACAAGTATCTGATAAGGTATCCCTATCTGATTTGCTGCAAGTCCCACTCCTTCCTCTTTATACATAAACTCCCACATTTTATCTATATACTCTTTTAATCTTTCATCAAAAAAATCCACCTCTTTCGTAGGTTCTTTAAGTATCTTGTCAGGCCAAGTTCTTATTCTGTAATCCATCTTAATCTCCTTTTAAAGTTTTCTTTCCATAGCTTCTTGGTATGTATATGGGCATTGAGCCGGGATATTAAAGTCTTCTGGATTGTAATCATTTTCTATAAGCCAGTTCTTTAAGTATCCCTTTGCATAAATCCAAGCAGTGTTTAGCTCCTCCGGAAGTTTATTTTTCAGGCTTGGATAATGTTCTAAAATAGATAGTATATTATTCCTTGATGTTAATACACTTTTTCTCCATTTATTGCCTGCCAGCTCTCCTCCTGCAAGATGTTTAAAGTTATCAATCTTATAAAGATGTTCTAAAATAATAGCAAGATAACTTATACATGCTTTTAAATCAGATTTAGCCATATCTTCAATCTCCTCAAGTAGATTCTCCCAATCAACAAGTTCATAGGCTTTCTCTTTGAGAAGTTGTAGATTAATCTCAGCCCACAATGGAAAATCTTTATCGTATAACTGCTTTAACTCTTCTTTTGATATATCTTTGACAAACATTTTTATCACCTCTCATATGGCTACCTGCATCTTTTCTTTTAACTTTTTAACATTTTCTTTAATATTTCCTTTAAAAACTGCACTTCCAGCTACAAATATATTTACTCCAAGCATAGATAGATAGCCTATATTATCCTGCCCTACTCCACCATCTATCTCTATAAGTATATCCGTATTACCAGATTCTTCCATAAGACTAATCAGTTTTGTAACTTTTTGGGCTGTCTGTGGTATAAATTTCTGACCGCCAAATCCTGGGTTAACTGACATTATGAGAACATAATCTATATAATGTATAATCTCCTCTAATGTATTTACAGGTGTTGCTGGATTTAAGACTACACCAGCTTTAGCACCATTACTTTTTATCTGATCTACAAGCCGATGAGAATGGATTGTTGCATCCATATGGAAAGATATCATATTTACTCCAGCTTTTATAAAATCCAAAACATACTTCTCTGGTTGGACTATCATAAGATGAGCATCAAAAGGAAGTTTTGTTATAGGTCTTATGGATTCTATAACCGGAATACCAAAAGTTATGTTAGGGACATATATTCCGTCCATTATATCAAGATGTATTATATCAGCTCCAGCTTCCTCCACTTCCTTTATCTGTTCTCCCAACATTGAGAAATCTGCAGACAATATAGACGGGGCAAGTAATTTCATCTTTTCATACCTCTACTTTACTTTTTAACTTTTGTTTTAGATTACAGACAGAACATATCTCTCCAGTAGTTGGTTCTCCACAGATTTTACAGCTGTTTAAAGTAGGCTTTTCTTCTGTCTGTTTTAAAATAGGATACATCTTTCTTAAAAACTCACTGTAAAATCTCAATTTAGTCCCGGGGCTTTTCTCTTCAAGGTTAGATAAAAATATTTTGTAATCTATAGATGTAGCTCCTTCAGAAAAAGGACATTCTTCCTCTATATACTCAATTCCTGATAATACAGCATACATAGCACTTTCTTTTTCTGATATTTTACATAATGGTTTAACTTTTTTTATAAATCCATCTTCCTCTGGTAAAACCGGATACTGTCTTTTTAGATAATCTATACTCCAGTTAAGTGTGTTAGAAAATAAAACTGCTGACTCATCATCAAGATTATGCCCGGTTGCTATTATTCTATATCCATTATCTTTTGCAAATTTATTCATATAGTATCTCTTTAAAGTCCCACAGACAGAACAAGCAGGTCTGTTGTCGTATTTCTTTATATCTGGAATAGGCATAATCTCATCTTTGAGGGATATTGTATATAAAGTTTTACCTAATTTTTTTGAAAACTCAGTTGCTAAGATAAAAGATTGTTGAGAATATTCACCTATACCAAGGTTAATATAAAATCCATCTGCATCATATCCAAGCTTAACAAGAGATTGCCATAGGGATAGACTGTCTTTTCCTCCGGAAACTGCAACTAATACTTTATCTAATTTAGAAAACATCTTAAACTCTTTAATAGTTTTTTCTACTCTACCTTCAAACCATTCTATATAATGGTCTTTACACATTGACAATCTATGTTGTGGTAGATAAATTTGAGCTTTTTCTTTACATTTGAAACATCTTCTCAAAACAGTCCTCCAGATATGGCATTTACCACTCTCACCTCATCATTTTGGGTTATTTCTTCGTTTTCCTGAACTATCTCACCGTTTTTTACCACAAAAGCAAAATCCTTAGAGAGATTTAAAGCTTTCAGTATATCAAATGCTTTAACCTTATCCTTATCAAACTCTAAAACTTTATCTTTTCCCCTATACCTAACAACTAACCTCAATTTAGCCTCACAAACTAAAAAATATTTCTACTTTTTTATTTTACCACTATCAAACTAACTAAAATAGATGCCAAAGCATTTATAAAAACAATTGTGTATCCTGTTGGAAGATCAAAGTTGTAAGATAGTATAAGAGAGATAAGTATGAGAAATGTACCGATAAAAGTTGAGTAGATTAGATGGTTTTTAGAGAACAGTTTTAGGGATATCAATGTTGGAGCTATGAGCATAGAAAACACCACAAAAACTCCAGCAAGTTTAACAGAGCTTGTTAATGTTAACGCAAAAAGTATAAAAAAGAGAAGATCTTTCTTAAATCCAGATAGCCTATTTACTACAAAATACAGCGTAATACCGACAAATACATACAGAGCTATCACTTTAAATATCTCTTGATATCCAGTAAAGAGAATATCGTATGCGAGAAGATTGTTTAACTCTTCTAATCCATGAGGTGATTTTGACATAACTATAAAAACTCCGGATATCCCAAGAGCGTATAAAAGTCCAATAAAAGCCTCTTGAGTTTTATCACCTCTGTATTGAATATAAGCAATAAGAGAAGCCGTAAATACTGCAAAGATTAAAGAAAAAATATAACTGTAAGCTCCGTCAAAGATATAAAGGGAGATGGCAACTCCAAGAGCTGCCATCTGTCCTACAGAGAGGTCTGTAAAGATTATATTTCTCTTTATTATCTGTATTCCAAAATAGCTATGAATAATCAAAAGTACAAAGGAAAGTATCAAAGCCGGAAGTAGTAGTTCTATCACTGTGTCAACTTCCTTACTATCTCATCGAAAAGTCCGAAAATGTCCTTTACTTCTGGGACAGACCCAATATCATGGGGTAGTACAATCATCTTAACACCTGTCTTTTCTGCTAAAAATTTAGCCGGTTTATGGGAGTGATAAACATCTTGAAGTATATAATCTAATCCGTCAGATTTCGTAATTTTGATTAGATTCTCAATATGTTTGGCGTTCGGAGGAATACCAGGAAGAGGCTCCAAAGTTCCAATAAGAGTTAGTTTATACCTATCTATAAAGTAATCAAAGAGTTTATGGTATTCCACGACTTTTTTCCCTTTGAGTGTAGATAATCTCTCGTTCCACTCTTTTAGTTTTCTGTTCCATCTCTCTTTAAAAGATATGTTATTACTCTCGTAAAATTTACAGTTAGAAACATCTAACCTGCAGAGTTTATTTGTTATAACATCAGATATAACTGGAATGTTGTAAGGGTCTAAATGGAAGTGTGGATTTCCTTCTGGATGGACATCTCCCATAGATCTTGATACAGTTTCAGGTTTATGTATGAGATTTACAAACTGAGATAGATCTAAGAATCCAGATGAAGATGGATTAATCTTTGGGTTGTTTGCTTGGTTGATAAGTGGTGGAAGCCATCCTATCTCTAAGCCAGCTCCGTTTATTATAACTAAATCAGCTTCTCTTAACTTAACAACAAGTGAAGGTTTCGGGACTATAAAGTGAGGATCCAAACTTCCATCTGCCAGATTTTCAACAGTAGCTTTATCCTTTACAATCTCCTTAACTATACTTGCTATATAGGGATATGTAGTGACCACTTTTATATCTGCTTTTGAGATATTAAAACCGATAAAAATTGTCAAAATTATAGAAATCAAAATTCTCATAATCTACCACCTCTCAGATAGTTTTTATATTAAAATCCATGTGTTCCGTGTGCTCCTATAGCCATATTAAACTGTAAAATAATCTCGTTGTTTGGCTTTCTTTCACCATCTAAGAAAAGAGACCTGTCATAATTATACTGTAGTCTTATCCTAGAAAATTCCGAAGGTAGAAAATCTACCATAAACGAGTATTTATAAAGATTATCTGGCAAGTTCTCGTTTACATTATTAACAAACACATCATTTTTGCTTATAAGATCATACCTTGCTCCAACTCTCCATCTCCGATCAAACTTATATATAAGTTGAGAGTAAAAACCAGCCTGCTTTCTATTTAATGATGGAGTTATCAAGTTATTACTATTATCATATCCATATCTAACTCCATCAAAATTTCTATGTATATACTCTGACTGCCAAGTTATGTATCTGTAAGAATCTATGCTGTATCTTGCAGTCAGATCTAAACCATATATCCTTGTTTTTCCGGCGACTGCATGTGGATCCTCATCTTCAAGATGGTCTATTCTCGTTTTACCTTCTGCATAGGTAAATCCACCAAGAATAGAAAGTTTACCAATATCAAAAGAAGGCTTTACGAAAAATGTATATAGGTTTGGTTTTTTAGTGTCGGCAACTTTAAAATAATCTGTTGGAGTTGTGTTTATCGGATTTGTATTTGGCACTGAAAATCCATTCCTGTCGAAGTTATTTTCATTATCTCCTTGAAACACCTCCACACCAAACATCAGATAAAAAGGTGTTGGGGCAAGCCATGTAAGTTGAGCTCCTTTTTCCAAAAGGTTATGTTCTCCAAAGACTGCTCTATAAATTAAAGGGGCATCTACAAAATCCCAAAAGTGAGGATGCTGCTCATTAAGCCTACCAAACTTACTGTAAAATTTACCACCTTTAAGTTGTA
>JBBFMH010000101.1:0-5589 GCA_037478615.1 Hydrogenothermaceae bacterium | reverse complement strand
TGTTGAAATTATTTTAAAGGGGTAGGTGTTCACTGTGTATTGAAACTTATACAAAAGGAAAAAAGATGATAGTTTTTTGATATCCCCTCTATATAGACAGTATCTCTTTCTCTTTTGCCTCGGAAAGAGAGTTTACTTCATCTATATACTTATCTGTAAGTTTTTGGAGTTTTTCTAATGCTTTTTTAACATCATCTTCAGAGTAGCCTTCTTTTTTAAGTTTTTCTATATTCTCTTTTTCATCTCTTCTTATATTTCTTATAGCAATTCTTGCTTCTTCTGCAAATTTGTGTATAAGTTTTACCACTTCTTTCCTCCTCTCTTCTGTCATAGGAGGAAGATTAAGTCTTATCGTATTACCTTCGGTTTGAGGATTTGCTCCTATGTTAGCTTCCTGTAGAGCTTTCTCTATTGATTTAACTGCACTTTTGTCCCATGTTTGTATCATTATAACAGAAGGTTCTGGAGTTGATATTGTAGCAAGTTGTTTTAAAGGTATCTCACTTCCATAGTAATCTACTTTTATATTTTCAACTAAGCCGGTAGAAGCTCTTCCTGTTCTTATTCCAGCAAACTCCTCTTTTAACTTTGCAACTGCTCCCTTCATTCTCTTTTCTGCTTCGTTTAGATACTGCTCTATCATCTTCCACCTCCTTACATAACTAATGAACCTACATCTTCACCAAAAACTATTTTTCTTAAATTTCCTTTCTGTTTTATATTAAACACCGCTATTGGAAGTTTATTTTCCATACAAAGTGTTAGGGCAGTGTGATCCATAACTTTTAAATTTTTATTTATTGCATCAAGATAAGATATTCTTTTTAAAAGTTGGGCATCAGGGTATTTAGTAGGGTCTTTATCATACACTCCATCCACTTTTGTGGCTTTAAGGAGTAAATCTGCCTTTATCTCTGCAGCCCTCAATGCTCCGGTGGTATCTGTTGTAAAGAATGGGCTACCAGTTCCAGCAGCAAATATCACGATTCTTCCTTTCTCTAAATGTCTTATAGCTCTCCTTCTTATGTACGGTTCCGCTATCTGTCTCATCTCTATAGCAGACATCACTCTGGTAGGAACATCCTTTTTCTCAAGGACATCCTGAAGTGCAAGAGCGTTCATAACAGTGGCAAGCATTCCCATATAGTCTGCCGTAGCTCTATCCATACCTATCTGTGTTCCTTGTATACCTCTGAAAATATTTCCACCACCAACTACTATAGCTATCTGAACACCTATCTCATACACATCTTTTATCTCATCACATAACTCATTAACGAAGGACGGGTCTATACCGTATTCCCCGTCCCCCATAAGAGCTTCACCAGAAAGCTTTAGTAGTATCCTTTTATACAGTATAGGCAATTTTTATTCTCCTAACTCGTATCTGCAGAATCTTCTTACCTGTATATTCTCACCTATCTTAGCTATATACTCTTTTATCAGCTCCTCAACAGTTTTCTTATCATCTTTTATGTAAGGTTGTTCGTATAGACAAACTTCTTTATAAAACTTCTCAAGTTTTCCTTCAGCTATCTTCTCTGCTATGTGTGCAGGTTTTCCTTCTGCAATAGCTGCTTCTCTTGCTATCTCTCCCTCTTTCTCTACAACTTCCCTTGGCACATCCTCTCTTTTAACATACTGAGGTTTCATAGCAGCTATCTGAAGTGCTATCTCATTTGCAAGTTCTCTGAAAAGTTCATTTCTTGCAACAAAGTCAGTTTCACAGTTTAACTCAAGTAAAACCCCTATTCTACCACCTGCGTGTATGTAAGAATGTATGAGACCTTCCTTAGTTTCTCTTCCTGCTTTTTTAGCAGCCTTAGCTACTCCTTTCTTCCTTAATATCTCAACAGCCTGCTCTAAATCACCGTTAGCTTCTTCAAGAGCCGCTTTACACTCAAGCATTCCGGCTCCAGTCATCTCTCTTAAAGTTTTAACAAGCTTTGCATCTACCGCCATATTACAGTTCCTCCTTAGCTTCTTCTATAGCTTCTTCTTTACCTTCTTTAATCTCTTTTTCTATAACTTCAGAAAGTCTTTCCTCTTTTGAGTAATTTTTAGCTCCCATATATCCGGATTCCATAACCTCAGCCTTTGCTAAGAGCTCTTCTTCTATACTTTTTGTTTCAACAACAGCTCCAACAGACTCTCTTAACTTTTTACCTTCTAAAACTGCTTCTGCTATTTTCGATGTGATTAGCTGAATAGCTTTGATAGCATCGTCATTTCCAGGTATTGGATAATCTATTTTATCAGGGTCACAGTTTGTATCAGCTATAGCAACAACAGTAACACCGAGCTTATTTGCTTCTGTAACAGCCAAATCTTCCCTGACAGTATCAACAACGAAAATAATATCCGGAATTCTATCCATATTTACTATTCCAGCTAACGTTTTTTCCAGCTTCTCTTTCTGTTTTCTAAGTCTCATAACTTCTTTTTTAGGAAGTATCTCAAATGCTCCCTCAGCTTCCATTCTTTGAAGCTTTCTTAACTTATCTATACTCTTTTTAACCGTATAGAAGTTTGTAAGCATACCACCGAGCCATCTGTGGTTAACATAGTGAGCACCACATCTTTTAGCTTCTTCCTCAATAATGGACTGAGCTTGTTTTTTCGTTCCGAGGAAAAGTATCTCTGCACCGTTAGCTACTTGCTCAGTAACAAACTCTAAAGCCTGTTTGAATAGAGGAACGGTTTTTGAAAGGTCAATAATGTGGATACCGTTTCTCTTGGTGTAGATGTACTCCTTCATCTTAGGATTCCATCTTCTCACCTGGTGACCGAAGTGAACTCCGGCTTCAAGAAGTTCTCTCATGCTGACTTCTACTGCCATAAAACAATCCTCCTTTAAGGGTTTTTTCTTCCACTTCCTAAAAAGAAACCCTTAAGGGCAACCCTCTTATAGGAAGTGTGCTTAGTTAAGATACTTATTATATCATAATTTATGTAAATTCCGAATAAATATACTAAGGAGGATAAATTGAAAAACGATGTTTATCTAGGACTTGGAAGTAATGTAGGAGATAAAACAAAATTTCTAATGGATGCAGTCCATCTATTAGGGAAAAAATTAAATATTGTTAAAACTTCAAGAATATACAGTTCAAAACCAGTAGGATATACAGATCAGGACATTTTTCTAAATATGGCTCTATACTGCCGAACTGATATGGAAATAAACTCTCTCTTGAGGTTTATCAAAGAGGTTGAAAAGGAGGTTGGAAGAGTAGAGAGATTCAGATGGGGTCCAAGGGAGATAGATATTGATATTCTGTTTTTTAATAATGAAGT
This sequence comes from Hydrogenothermaceae bacterium, assembly GCA_037478615.1. Lineage (GTDB taxonomy): Bacteria > Aquificota > Aquificia > Aquificales > Hydrogenothermaceae > JAOABC01. Next base: position 2,292 of record JBBFMH010000101.1, on the reverse strand, counting down.
TTACAATTCAGAAAGCCTAACAGTTCCACATCCAAGATTACACGAGAGAGATTTTGTCCTTGTGCCTCTTGTTGATATAAATCCAAAGTTGATTCATCCGGTTTTAAACAAGACAGTAGAAGAACTTTTAAAAGAAGTAAAAGAGAGAAGCGTTTTATAAAGAGTGGCCAAGGGCGGAATCGAACCGCCGACACTGCGGTTTTCAGCCGCATGCTCTACCGACTGAGCTACCTGGCCAACTGAGTTAAATATTATATAACCAAGTCCAACTTTTTGCAATAATTTGTAGTGGCAGTTTTTTAAATATTATGCTGCCGGTTTTTCTCATTTATTTTTAAATTAGAAACTAGGGTTATATTTTTTATATCTTCAAAAATTGCTTTAAGACCAGCTGTATTAACAAAGAAATTATGAGGATTGTTTTTTAAATATTTTTCAATGTCTTCCTTTTGTGTGTTTACTTTTGAACTATTCTTGCGCGAAGTCGAAATAAAATTGTTAAAATAAATACCATCCATAAATGAAATATAATGAATATTTGGATTTTCGGAATATTTTATAAACTCTATTAGTTCAACAATTTGTTTATCCTGAGCCCCACCACATTCTTTAATATGTTTTGCTTCTAGTATGAAAAAATGATCATCTATTTTTAATACAAAGTCTGGTAATTTTCCTTGATGATCTATTCCAAATTGGTATTTAATATTAAACCTTTTACAAAAATCTTTGAAAAACCCTCTATCTTTATCAGGCTCAAAATATCCTCGATCAGAAGTTTCAACCTCTTTAATCGTTCCAAAATATTTATCTTTATTTATATCAAGTATTTCATTTACCATATCTAATATTTTTGCTATTCCGGATGTTCCTTTTTTCCTGGAAGCTCCACTGTCATATAAGGCTTGAACTGTTAATTTGAATAACCTAGTTTATCGTACAGTTTTCTTCTACTTGAACAATACTTTTCTAAAAATTCAGCCAAAATATCTTTCTGTTCTGTCTGGTTTGATAAATTCTTAAATACAGATAAGGACATATCTAAAACTTTCCAGAATGCAATAAATTCTGTATATTGTATTTTATCAGTGGATATTATGATTTCATAAATTTCACTAAGTATTTCTTGATCGGCTTTTTTGTACTTCTCAAAAATTACACAGTAACTTATTATCAGTTCTCTTAATCTTTCTACTTTCGAGATCAATTCTGGATCTTGAATAATTAATTCATCAAATATATAATACTTATCCACTGCAGATTCTGGATTCTGAAGAGATATTTGCCAAAATTCTAAATTACTTTTTGATACCATAGTGATGAACCTTTTAATTGATTAAAAGATTTAACAAAGGAAATAATACTCTCAACATATCTTTTCTCAATTAATTTTTTGAGTTCATAACGTTCATTCTCCTTTAAAGCCAAAATGGGGAAAACTTCTATCAGTGATTTTACCTGCGAGAGTCCTAAATATTTTCTTGTGTATTCACTATTTGAATATTTATAAGTCGTCATAAATTCGCTATCAGTTTTCTTCCTAAAATGTTCCAAAACTAAGTTAAAAAATTCTTTTAGTAAAACCTGATCATCTTCTGATATTTTAGGATCAAAAAATATCTGTATCGGATGAGTTCTATATTTTGATTTTGAAACCAAAATGCCATCTGCCCCAAATACTTCTTTGATTAGATATAATCCTGCTCTTCCATCAAAACTACCTGTGTCAACAGTTCTAATAAAAAGGATATTTGATTTAATTTTTTCACAAAGATCGTCATTAACATATATCACTTTTTTCACATACTCCTTTCCATTAAAAGCATTAGCATCTATAACCACAACTTCGTTATTCCCTTTGTTTTTTTCAACTTCGTCTATTGTTAAATAATAAGAAATTTTTAATGGCTTAGAAGCTTTATAGTGTTTGACGAAATCTTCAAACTCGCTTCCTGCTCTAAAATGATTTTTAGGATCAAGGACATAGATCTTTTTTTGAATTTCTTTATTTATCTTCGTCCCCTCGAATCTTATTTTTTCTTTTTTGGGGGACTCTTTCCTCTCAAAAAAACAAATGGTAACATTAGTTCCTGTGAATTCAAAAATTTTTTTCTCAAAAATAAATGCTTTTTTAATCCTATAATACTGAAGAAAATCATCTCTAATCTTATTTGATACTGAAAATCCAAAAAGAAAATTAGATGGCATAATATAAACCATCTTTTTAATACCATTACGAAGATCATTTATTAGAGCTAATTGATATAAATCTTGATATCCTTCATTCGGTCC
>JBBFMH010000100.1:0-5595 GCA_037478615.1 Hydrogenothermaceae bacterium | reverse complement strand
TTAACTTATCCCTCTTTCTTAAAAAGAAGATAGTTATCAGTAAAACAACAAAAACTCCAGGAGGCAGTATAAAAAAAGTTATCAGTTTTTTTAAGAAAAACATAGAACTATTATAACTTATTTCTAAATCTTAACTGATTTTAACAGCCATTTTGTATAGTCATATCCTATTTTGATAGCATCTTCCTTTTTCCATGTAGCGAATAGTGGGACATTTACGAGAGCTGGAGGTTGTATGAATAGATTACACAGTGATTTCCTTGATTCTGTATTTGACCTTATAGCTAGATAGAAGCTTCGCATACCTATTGATATAAAATTGCTAAAATCTCTCTCTTCTGGTAAGAATGGATTTACCTCAACTCCTATTATATAATCAACTTTACCTAACAGAGGCTCTACCGGAAGGTTATTCATCACACCACCATCTATATAGTAAAACTCCTCTATTTTTACAGGTTTAAACAGTATAGGAAGAGAACAGGAAGCCCTAACTATCTTTTTAATGTCTCCAGAATTTTTATACTCAACAGATGCTGTGTTTAGGTTTGTTATTGCCACATAAAACTCTTTTGGTAGCTGTGAGATATCTTTATAATGAATATACTTTTCTAAAAATTTATCCAAAGAATCTATAGAGAAAAGAGCTTTTTTTGAGAAAGATGGTTTTATATACTTTTTAAAATCTGTTTTTATGGCTAAATCCTCCATATCTGAAGGAGAATAGCCTGCTGAGTAAAACAGCCCTATTATAGACCCGGCACTTACACCTGATACGACAGATGGTTTTATTCCATACTCTTCAATAGCTTTTAAAACGCCTATATGTGCAAGTCCTCTGACTGCTCCCCCAGATAGAACTATTCCAAATCTCAAATTACTCCCACTCTATGGTAGCCGGTGGCTTAGAAGATATATCATAAACAACTCTGTTTACACCTTTAACTTCGTTTATTATTCTTCTCATCATCTTGTCTAATAAATCATAAGGAAGTCTTGCCCAGTCTGCTGTCATTCCGTCTGTGCTTTCTACCGCTCTTATGGCTATAACTTTCTCGTAAGTTCTGTAATCTCCCATTACTCCAACGGTCTGGATAGGAAGTAAAACAGCAAAAGATTGCCAGAGCTGTCTGTAGAGACCTGCATTTTTTATCTCTTCAAGGACTATAGAGTCTGCTTCTCTGAGTATATTTAAATCCTGCTCGTTAACTTCACCTATAACTCTTATGGCAAGTCCTGGACCAGGGAATGGTTGTCTGTATATAATTTCATCAGGAAGTCCAAGCTCTTTACCAAGCTCTCTGACTTCATCTTTAAAAAGCTCCCTTAGAGGTTCTATAAGTTTAAGATTCATTCTCTCTGGCAATCCACCTACGTTGTGATGTGTTTTTATAACTGCCGATGGTCCTTTTACAGATACACTCTCTATAACATCAGGATATAAGGTCCCTTGAACAAGAAACTCGGCATCTCTTATCTTTTTTGCCTCTTCTTCAAAAACTTCTATAAAGAGATTTCCTATTATCTTTCTCTTTTTCTCCGGATCTGTTATACCTTTTAAAGCGTTTAAGAATTTATCCTTTGCATCAACTACTATAAGATTTATATGGAAGTTATCTCTAAAAGTTTTCTCTACCTGTTCTCTCTCTCCTTTTCTAAGTAAGCCATTATCAACAAATATACATGTGAGATTATCTCCAATAGCGTTATGGACTAAAACTGCTGCAACAGATGAGTCAACTCCCCCTGACAAAGCACAGATAGCTTTTTTATTACCAACGATCTCCCTTATCTTTATCTGTTCTTCCATAAGGAAGTTACCCATAGTCCAGTCTTGATTACATCCAGCTATGCCAACGGCAAAGTTTTTTAATATCTCTTTTCCAAGAGGCGTGTGGGCAACTTCCGGATGAAACTGGACTCCCCATATTCTTTTCTCTCTGTTTCTTATCGCTGCAAAAGGAGCATTGAAAGTTCTTGCTATTACTTCAAAACCTTCCGGAAGTTTTATAACTTTATCAGCATGGCTCATCCAAACATGCATATATCTGGGCATATCTTTAAATAAATCTTCTCTGTCTAAGATTTCTATCTCTGCTTTTCCATATTCATGTTTATCTGACTTAACTACTTCACCACCAAAGTGATGAGATATAAGCTGAAGCCCATAACATATACCTAAAATAGGAAGTCCTAACTCAAAAACTCTCTCATCAGGTTTTGGAGCATCCGGTTCATAAACAGATGCCGGACCGCCGGAGAATATGATACCCTTTGGATTATGTTTCTTTATCTCTTCTACGGAAGTGTTAAACGGAAGTATCTCACTGTATATATTTAGTTCCCTTATCCTTCTTGCTATGAGCTGTGTATATTGAGATCCAAAATCAAGAATAACTATTCCTTGATGCAACTTCACCACTCCTAAAAAGTATTTTGAGATTCTTAAAATGCAAAATTTCCAATATTATAACATACTGGCTACTTCCAAAGTTTATCTTTATACTTTTCTTTAAGCTCTATTTCGTATAAGAATAGATATTTTAAGAAAACATAGAAGAAAGATGAGACAGCAACAAAAAAACCTCTGTATCCGTCCAGAAAACCAAGTTTTAAAAAGTAATTTTTAAAAAACATAACAAACGGACTTAAAAGGAGTTTGTAGAATTTAAATCTTTTCCCATTTCTATGGTAGCTCTCTGCCATTGTTTTTGCGTAATCAACAGTTTTTATATACTGATGGTAAAGGTTCCTGTATGAATAATGATACAAATCTCCTTTTAATTTACCTACTTTTATGTCCTTATCCAAAAAAACCGGAGTTTCATGAAGGTCCCCTTTAAAGGTCAACACACCTTTCTTAAAAAGCCTTAACCTCCACTCCGGATACCACGTATACTTTAAGAACTTTCCAAGGTAATAAGTCCTTCTTGGAATTTCGTAAGCCTGATACTTTGGATTTAAAATCTCCTGTTTTATATTCAGCTTTAACTCTTGGCTTACTTCTTCATCAGCATCTATCATTAAAATCCAGTTAAATAAAGATTTTTCTATTCCAAAATTTCTCTGATTTGCAAAACTATCCCACTGTCTAAAATACACCTTTGCTCCCAAAGATGTTGCTATATCAACAGTTTTATCCGTAGAGCCACTATCTACAACTATAATCTCATCTGCTATATCTTTCAGACTTTTTATAGCTCTTTCAATATTTAGCTCTTCATTTTTTGTTAGTATAACCGCGGAAATACTATCCAAACTTTTAACACTCCAAAGTTTTGTAAAATTTATTATACTAATCTTCAAACTTATAATAAACTCTCTTTGATTTTACAAAGATAAACCTATCCTCCATAGGAACGTATCCCGTTAGTTTGTTTCCTAAACAGGCACCCGTATCTATTCCATAACAGTTATTGTTTATATAAGGTTCATCGTAAACTACATGTCCGTAAATTATTTTTGGAGAGTTTTCTGATATTTTTCTTTCTTTTGTCCAATCTACCCTCTCTGGAAAACCTTTTTCCGTATATCTTCCAGTAGTCTGTCCGTATAAAACAAAGCTCTTTACCTGCTTATCTGTCCTACCTATGAACTCATCTTTTATTCCAGCATGGGCAACTACAACTTTAGAGTTGATAACCATATAGATAGGGATTTCCTCATAAAACTTTATAACTTCTTCCCTTAACTTTTCCTGTAAATTTTTATTTAAAGCTAAAAACTGATTTACTGTTTTCTGCATACCGTAAGAGATATTGACATTAGAACCTTTTAACCATCTGACAAATTTATCCAGATGATTACTCTTCACTTCGTAATATCTACCTTTTTTGTATAGCTCTAAACACAACCTTAATGTTTCTATACTGTAATCTCCCCTGTCTATTGTATCTCCAACAGATATTATCAAGTTGTCTTTCCCGTAAGTTTCATCTACTATCTTTATAAGCTCCTTAAACTCTTCAAAACAGCCATGAATATCTCCAACTACAATGTAGGGTTTCTCTGTATTAATATTTAAAAGTCTATCCATACTAATAATTTAACCCTTCGTAAACTTTATCTATGTTGTATCTCATCATATCTATGTATGTTGGATTTTCTCCTTGTGAATCAAGGAATAAGACCTTTACTTGTGTCTTTGATATTATCAAATCTAATACCTTTTTGTTATAGAACTGTTTTGAGGTAAATATGACTTTTACATTGTTAAGCTTTATATTCTGAATCACTTCAAATATATGTTTTGGTGTTGGCTCTCTTCCATGTCCCATCTCTATCTCTGTGAGGTATATAAGTTTGAATCTGTTGACAAAGTATGGAAATTCGTAGTGGTATGATACAAAGTTTTTATTTCTCAATTTTGATAGCTTCTCATTACCATAATTTATTAAGCTGTCTATATCTTGACTGAACTTTTTATAGTTTTTGATGTAAAACTCTTTATTTGCCGGGTCTTTCTGTGAGAGGTAATCTGTAATAAAGTTTGCTATCACCTTTGCATTTATAGGGTCAAGCCATAGTGCTGGATGTATTTCATCTGGATGGTCTTCCTCTCTCAGTAAAGTCAATCCTTTTAAGGAGCTTATTTTTACTGCCTTTTCCTTAGGTATATTTTTGACTATACCTCTTATGTTGGGTTCTCCGTAGCCTATATAGAGAAAAAGATCACTTTCAACTATCTTTTTTATATCTGAAGTTTTATACTCATACATGTGAAAGTTTACATTTGGGGGAATTATGTAAGAGACTTCTACTTTGTCCTTTGAAATCTCTCTAACGATATCTGCCAAAGGTTTTACTATGGTGGTTATCTTTACCTGTCCGTAAGAATTAAAGAATATTCCAAAAACTAAAATAAATGTTATAAAAATTTTCATCTCTCTACACCTCTTATAAATTTTCCTTAAATTTACCATAAAAATTTTAAAATTTTTATGAAAATGATGTTTACAATTTTTGGTAAAATTTTCGTAAAATATATTTTTGAGGCAGTTAATATGAAAAAACTACCCATAGGAATGCAGAGTTTTGAAAAAATAAGAAAAGATAAATATTATTATGTAGATAAAACTCATTTTGTAGCAAAACTTGTTGAAGAAGGGTCCTATTACTTCCTATCACGTCCAAGAAGATTTGGAAAATCTCTTTTTCTTGACACTTTAAGACAGGCTTTTTTAGGTAAAAAAGAGCTATTTAAAGGTCTATATCTTGAAAATAACTGGGACTGGTCTGTTAAATATCCGGTCGTTTATATTGATTTTGGTGGAGTATTGATAAAAGATGTTAACAATTTAGAAAGATATATACTCCGGCAACTTGAAGAAAATCAGAGAAATCTTGATGTAGTTTGTAAAGAATCAGAAGATTACAACCTATTTTTTAGAGAACTGATAATTAAAGTTTATGAAAAATACAACCAGAGAGTAGTTGTACTTGTAGATGAGTATGATAAACCTATACTTGATAAAATTGAAGATAGAGAAGAAGCAATAAAAATTAGAGATGTACTTAAAAACTTTTACAGTGTTTTAAAGCCACTTGATGCTTACCTTAAATTTGTTATGCTTACAGGTGTTTCTAAATTCTCTA
>JBBFMH010000099.1:0-5618 GCA_037478615.1 Hydrogenothermaceae bacterium | reverse complement strand
CTACCTGTCTTCCTACAATTGGAAAACTAACCTGCTTTGCGTAATCTTCCATCTGTAAAAGTATATCGTTATCAAAATTAATACTCTCTGTAAGAGTTTGTATATACTCTTCTATCTGCGGATTTACAATAAACATAACTCCTCCAAAATTTTTAAAAACTCTATTATATGATACAATTTTTAGACAGAAATAGAAAAAGCAAAAAGAATATATAAAAGAGGAAGGATTAGTTTGAGGGTCTTAGGTGTAGATATTGGTGGAACATTTGTGAAGATTCTTCTAAAAGATGGAGATAATATAGTTAAGGAAAAAATAGTTGTTTCTGAAGATGTTAAGGAAAAAGGAAAGTTTGAGAAATTTATGTTAGACATAATTTTGAAACACTCACCGGAAAAGGTTGGAATAGCAGTTGCCGGACTTGTAAATAAAGAGGGAGTTATAACCAATTCTCCAAACTTAAGGTATATAGAAGGTATAAATTTAAAAGCATATTTACAGAATAACTTAAATATTCCGGTTTTTGTTGGAAATGATGCAAATTTTGCAGCATACGGGGAGTATATATATGGAAACGGTAGAGGAAGTAAGATACTTATCTGTTTAACCCTTGGAACTGGGTTAGGTGGAGGTGCGGTTATAGATGGAAAGATAGTTGAAGGTGTAAGTGGGTCTGCTATGGAGATAGGACATATGATTATAGAGAAAGGTGGACAGTTATGTAACTGTGGTAGAAGAGGTTGTTTGGAAGCCTATGTTTCATCTTACGGATTGGAAAGAATATACAGAGAAATATCGGGGGAAGATTTTTCATCCTTTGATATTATAAAACTTGCCAAAGAGGGAGATGAAAAAGCTTTAAGTAGTTTTGATATATTTGTAGATTACCTTTCAGTAGGTATAATGAATATAGCTCATATATTTAACCCAGACAGAGTATTACTATCCGGAGGAGTAGTAGAAAATTACCCATACTTTATAACAAAGCTGATAGATAAAGTAAAAAGGATAACCTTTCCTCTACCAGCAGAAGACCTTTCTATAGATGTAGGATTTCTCGGTAGCTGGAGTGGAAGCTACGGAGCTTTGGCAGTTGCAGAAAATTACTCTTCATAATACTCAGCTCCACCCCATTTTGTCTCCCAAACAACAACCTTCTGTAATGATGGATACCTCTCTTTAACCTTATCATAAAAGTATTTAGCCAGATTCTCTGCACTGGGAGAAAAATCGTATATATCATTCATACATTTATAATCTGGTAAAATCTCATCAAGTAGATTCTGTATCTCTAAAAAATCATATCCCATTCCACCGTTATCAAGCCTATCGGCTCTTATAAATACCTCTATCTCCCAAGTATGTCCGTGAAGTGGCTCAGGTTTGCCGTGATATTCTGTTAAAAAGTGAGCTGCATTAAACTCTCTTCTAACTCTCACAATGTAGGGCATAAACATTCACCTCATAAAAAGTTTATGTAAAAGGTCATAAAAAAGCATTGATTATTTTATAACAAAGTTTTATATTATTAACAAGCTCCGCGGGGGTGGTTACCTACAAGGTAGCCTGAGAGTATACCCCTTGAACCTGATGCAGGTAATGCTGCCGTAGGGAAGCGGACTTGGGATCTGTTCAACCTCCAAGTCCATTTTCCTTAGGTAGAATACTAAACTTGGAGGTAATGTTATGAGAACATACGTTCTATCCCGTAGAGGTAAGCCAAACGTAACACAGATGCACTTTGCCCGTCAGGGTATCATCACAGAAGAGATGGAGTATGTGGCAAAGAGGGAGGATCTTCCTGTAGAGCTTGTCAGGGAAGAAGTGGCAAGGGGGAGAATGGTAATTCCTGCAAACATCAATCACCTCAACCTTGAGCCAATGGCAATTGGAATTGCTGCAAAATGTAAGGTAAACGCAAATATCGGAAACTCAGCTGTTACCTCTGACATAGAGACAGAGCTTGAGAAGTTGAGAGTTGCCCTTAAATACGGTGCTGATACTGTTATGGATTTATCAACTGGTGGAAACATTAACGAAATAAGGAAAGCTATAATAGAAAACTCTCCAGTTCCAATTGGAACAGTTCCAATATACCAAGCTCTACAGGAAGTTAGAAGTATAGAGAAACTAACAGAACAGGACATACTTGATATCATAGAGCTTCAAGCTCAGCAAGGTGTTGACTATATGACAATCCACGCCGGATTACTTAGAGAATTTTTACCTCTTGTGAACCACAGATTGATGGGTATAGTATCAAGGGGTGGGTCTATCATAGCCCAATGGATGACAATACATGGCAAACAGAATCCTCTATATACAAACTTTGAAAAGATATGTGAGATATTCAAGAAGTATGATGTAACATTCTCCCTCGGTGATGGACTAAGACCTGGATGTATAAACGATGCTTCTGATGAAGCTCAGTTTGCAGAGCTTAAAGTTTTAGGAGAACTTACAAAGATAGCATGGAAACATGATGTCCAAGTTATGATAGAAGGTCCGGGACACGTTCCTATGGATCAGATTGAGATGAATATTAAGAAAGAGATGGAGTGGTGTCATGAAGCACCTTTCTATGTATTAGGACCACTGGTCACAGATATAGCTCCAGGATACGACCACATAGCCTCTGCAATAGGTGCTGCAATGGCAGGATGGTATGGAGCTTCAATGCTCTGTTATGTTACACCTAAGGAACACCTCGGATTACCTAACCCAGAAGATGTAAAACAGGGATTGATAGCTTACAAGATAGCAGCCCATGCAGCAGACCTTGCAAGACACAGAAAAGGTGCAAAAGAGTGGGATGATGAGATGTCAAGAGCAAGGTATAACTTTGATTGGGAAAGACAGTTTGAGCTTGCAATAGACCCTGAAACAGCAAGGAAGTACCATGATGAAACCCTACCACAGGAAGGCTATAAATCAGCTAAATTCTGCTCCATGTGTGGACCATCTTTCTGTGCTTACAGAATATCCCAGAATGTCCAGGAAGCTGTGAAAGAAGAAGAGATAAAAAACGTGGAATTTATACCTGTAATAAAATAGAATGTCAAGCCCCCTTTTCAGGGGGCTTTTTTGTTTATCTTCCTAAAACACTGTTTTTATATCCATATAGAGCATAGATAAACATTCCTACCAAACTCCAAATCATAAATCTTATCCATGTATCCATAGGAAGCCCTGCCATTATTAAAAGTAGGAAGATTAAATTCAGAGGTAGAAGTAAGTTCGGAGCTGGAACCCTAAATAAAGGAGAGTAATCCTTTTTCTGTCTTATCACTATTGCAGCAACACCGACCATAAAGTAAGCAAAGAGAGTTCCTATATTTACAAGCTCTGCCAACACTTTCAAAGGTAATATTCCAGCAAGTATCGATAAGAATACACCACCGGTTATAGTTGCCTTGTAAGGAGTTTTAAATTTAGGATGTATATCTGAGAAAAATTTAAATAGAAGTCCATCTCTGGAAAGTGCATAGATAACCCTCGTAAATCCTATACCCATAACAAGCATAACCGATGTGATCGTTATAACTGCTCCAATTGATATAAAGTCTGCAACCCATTTCTCATTTACCTGATACATAGCGTAAGCCAAAGCATCTGGCTTTCCTTCATACTCCTTGTAATTTAACATACCTACTAAAACAAAAGATACAGCAATATAAAGAATAGTACTTATACCGAGAGATATTATCAATCCCTTTGGCAATGTCTTTTGAGGATCTTTCGTCTCTTCTGCCAAGGTTGATACAGCATCAAATCCAAGGTAAGCAAAAACTATTAAAGATGCAGCAGTCCAAACACCTTCCCAACCGTAAGGTAAAAAGTTAGATGTTATATTTTCAAGATTTACATACTTCAATCCTATGAATATAAAAACTAAAAGTATCAGTATCTTAAGTCCTACAACAAAGTTATTTACCCTTGCACTTTCTTTTATTCCTATCGTAAGGAGAGTAAACACTCCGACTATCCCTAAAAACGCAAACAGATCTATAAATGTTCCTTTAGAAGGGTCAAAAGCTCCCGTTAATGCTGTTGGAAGTGTAAAACCTAAGTTATTTTCCAGAAAAGCCCTAAGATAGCCAGACCATCCGGTTGCGACAGCAGCAGCTGCAACTCCATACTCAAGGAGAATATTCCAAGCAACAAGCCAAGCTATAATCTCTCCAAGGGTTGCATAGGTGTAGCTGTATGCACTTCCAGAGATTGGGAAAGAAGAACTAAATTCTGCATAAACAAGAGCAGTTATACCAATAGCTATTGCTGAAAAAACAAAAGAGAGAATGATACCTGGTCCGGCGTAAGAAGCAGCAGCCTGCCCAGTTATAACAAATATTCCAGCTCCTATAATTCCACCAATACCAATAAAAACCAGTTCCCAAAGTCCAAGACTTCTCTTTAAACCTGTCTTAACATCTCCATACTCTTTTTTTCTAAAAAACTCCACCTTTTACCTCCTCTATAGTTCTCTATTCATCACTTCTATCATCTTGCTTAAAGTTATAATATAAATCCTACAAAAAATTTTACTACAAAGGAGAAAATTATGACTATAAAGACACCTTTTGTTGCCGTTGATGGCATAGTTAAAGTATTCTCCGAGAGTGGAGTATTTAGAGGAGTAGTTTTGATAGAGAGGAGAAATTTTCCACAAGGTTTAGCACTTCCAGGAGGGTTTGTTGACATCGGTGAATCTGTGGAAGACGCCCTTTTAAGAGAGATGAAGGAAGAGATAAGTTTAGATGTTGAAATTGAAAGGTTATTTGGAGTTTACTCTAAACCGGATAGAGACCCAAGATTTCATACTGTATCCATCGTTTTTGTGTGTAAAGCGGTAGGAGAGCCAGAGGGAAAAGATGATGCCAAGAAAGCAGATATATACAAGTTAGAAGATATACCTTTTGAAAGTCTCGTCTTTGACCACAGAGAAATCTTACAAGATTTTTTGAAAAAAATCTGACAGAGATTATAATATATTATAAGGAAGATCAATAACAGTAAAAACTTTAAAGGAGGTAGAGATGATAATTGATGTAAATGCTGAAAACTTTTCGGAAATACTTGAAAAGTCCTATGAGAATGTTGTTGTTATAGATTTTTGGGCTGCTTGGTGTGGTCCATGTAGAGCTTTAAAACCTATATTGGAAAAGCTTGCAAACGAATATGGATTTATCCTTGCAAAAGTTAATACAGATGAGAATCCGGATATAGCACAGGAGTTTGGAGTCCATGGTATTCCTGATGTAAGGATAATAAAAGATGGTAAGGTAGTTGATAAATTTGTAGGGGCTCTTCCGGAAAGTCAAGTGAGACAGATAATAAGTAAGTATATAAAATCAAAAGCAGATGAGTATATAGTCCAAGCAAATAATTTTATCAAAAGTGGAGATTTACAGTCAGCTTATGACCTATATAAAAGAGCATTATCAGAATATCCTCAAAACAGAAAAGTTGCCCTTGAAGCAGCAAAAGTTATGATAAAGTTAGAGAGATTTGATGAAGCCTTAGATCTTTTAAACTCAATAAAAGAGTATGAAAAAGAGTACTTCACAAAAGCCCAGAGCTTAAAAGCTCTGATAGATTTTAAAAAAGAGTGTTTAAAAGA
>JBBFMH010000098.1:0-5722 GCA_037478615.1 Hydrogenothermaceae bacterium | reverse complement strand
CCCATTTTTTTCTAACTTTTCGGTTTAATTATTGTAAACCTTAAAAGTGTAAAAATCAAACCCGTTATTATGATGATGTTTATCATATTAAGTATAAATGATATCTTATGGAAGGTATCAAAACTTTCTTTTACACTTTTTGCTGCTTCCATATGATTCTCTTGAACCAAGTTATAATACTCAAACATAAATGACTTTGCAGCTGGATATACAGCTCTGTCAAGAGCCATTCCTATAACAACAAACAGCCCTACTAATACTAAAAATAACTTCAACCTTTTTATAGCTTCTTTATCTAAATAACTGTATATACCTACCAGTGTATAGATTACAACTCCACCTATCCACTGTATCTTAAAGTAATACGGAAATATGAGATTCATAATAGAACCGGCTAACTTACTATCTAAGTTTGAAAACAGAACTGGCCCTACTATAAATGTAAAAAAAACCATCCCTCCAAACAGGAGGGATAAAATCATATACACTGAACTTAATATATATTTATCCCACAAGTTCTAATCCGCTAAAGAAGAATGGAATTTCGTAAGATGCTGACTCAGGGGAATCTGAACCATGAACAGCATTTTCTCCTATGTTACTACCGTAGAGTTTTCTCAATGTACCTTCTTCCGCCTTTGAAGGGTCTGTTGCACCCATTATCTGCCTAACTCTTGATATAGCATTTTCACCCTCTAACACCATAGCAACTATAGGTCCAGATGACATAAACTCACACAACTCATCGTAAAATGGTCTGTCTTTATGGATTATATAAAATCTTCCTGCTTCCTCTTTTGAAAGTTTCACTTTCTTCAAAGCAACAATTTTAAAACCTTCATCTTCAAATCTTGAGATTATCTTTCCTGCTACATTTTTTCTCACTGCATCCGGTTTTACTAATACAAGGGTTCTTTCCATAGAAACCTCCTTTTGATTTTAGATTTTCCCTTATTATAACACACTAAATCTATTGTATGTTAAAATTTTTCTGAAAAATCAATTACGGGAGGTCTGTGATGGCAAAAATTTTAACTTCTTTTCAAGAGGTGGTCTCTCATCTCAAAGATGTAGTTGATATCTCGGAAGGTAAAGTCAAAATTTTAGATGAATCAAAGTTAAGGGAAAGCCTTATTGATGACCTTGTCTATACAGCTGTCTTTTCAGAAGATTACAACTTAAAGGAAGAGGTTAGATACTTAATAAGAGAGATTGCCAATGAGTTTGGAGCTGTTGCTTCATCTATTCATGATCTGTATATGGCTATGGGAAGAGGGGAAACTAAAAATTTCACTACTCCAGCTGTTAACATAAGAGGAATGACTTACGATATAGCAAGGAGAATGTTTAAGGTTGCCATAAGAAATGATATAGGAGCTTTTATATTTGAGATAGCAAAGTCTGAAATAGAGTACACCTATCAGAGACCTTCTGAGTATGCTACTTGTGTCCTTGCTGCTGCAATAAAGGAGGGTTATAGAGGACCTGTATTTATACAGGGAGATCACTTCCAGTTTTCTGCGAAGAAATATTTTGAAGATCCGGAAAAAGAGCTTAACTCAATAAAAGAGCTTACAAAAGAGGCGGTAGATGCTGGTTTTTTACAACATCGATATAGACCCTTCAACCCTTGTTGACTACTCACAGCCTACTTTAAAACAACAGCAGTACCACAACTATCTAAACACTGCTAAGATGACAGATTTTATAAGAGAAATACAACCGGAAGGTATTGATATATCCGTTGGAGCGGAGATAGGACATATAGGTGGTAAAAACTCAACTGTTGAGGAGTTTGAGGCATTCATGGAGGGGTATCTTGAAACTTTAACTAAAAAACCTGGAATATCTAAAATGTCCGTGCAAACTGGAACAGAACACGGTGGAGTACCTCTACCTGATGGAACGGTTGCAAAGGTGAAACTTGATTTTGAGGTTTTAAGAAGTATAGGTGAAGTTGCAAGGAAAAAATACGGACTTTCTGGAACAGTTCAACACGGAGCATCTACTTTACCAGAAGAGCTCTTTGATAAATTCCCTCAGAATAACTGCTCGGAGATACATCTTGCAACAGGTTTCCAAAACATAATGTTTGATCTGGCTCCCGAAAGCTTTAAAGAGGAAGTGTATAAATTCATAGAGGAAAACTTCAAGGATGAGTGGAAAGAGGGAATGACAAGGGAACAGTTTCTATATAAATCAAGAAAGAGAGGGTTAGGACCTTTTAAATATCATTGGTGGACATTGGAAAATAAGGAAGAGATTTTAGATGCTATAGAGAAGAAGTTTGAGTTTCTATTTGAAAAGCTCAATGTTTTCGGGACAAAAGAGTATACAGATAAATATATAAAACTGGTTAAAACTTCTTATGTAAAGGGATCTACGAAAGATGTTAAGCAGAAGGCAAAAGATATAAAACTTGAAGCTGGAGCGGATTAATTGAGCCTTGATAAACAGATAAAAGCAATAAAAGAGATACACTCTGAGTTTAGAAGGGCTGGTGTTAGACACCGGCCTATCATTGTTGGGAAGTTTGCCTTGACGGTTTACACTCAAGGAATGTATCCTGCAAATATAATATCCCTTCTCTATCCTGATTTACCTCTCCTTGAAAAGATACTTACAGAAATTGGCTATAAGAAGTTTGCAGATCTTTGGATAAAAGATGATATAAACATAGAGGTGAGTAAAGATTTCTATTTGCTTACAGGAAGTTTAAATCAGATAGAAGTTGATGGGGAAGAGATTTTAAATGTTATCTCCCTTGAAGATTTGATAGTTGATATGATGAGGTTTTGTGTAGAGGGAGATGAGGTTGTATGTGAGTTAGTTAAGATGCTTATTAAATCTTACTATAAAGCTTTGGATTTTCATTATCTATATCAGAGAGTTAGAGATAAGAGAATGATTCCTTTCTTAAAAGAGTACAAAAAATTAGCAGAGGGAGATTAAGATGGTGAAGTTAGGAATGGATTTAAACAGCTTTATATTAGAACAAGAGAGAAGATATCCAAATGCAACAGGATCACTATCAAGAGCTCTTGTAGCTATAGAGTCTGCTGTCAAAGTGATAGCATCTCACGTTAGAATGGCTGGACTTGTTGATATACTCGGAAAAGCTGGAAAAACTAATGTACAAGGTGAAGAAGTCCAGAAGTTGGACGAGCTTGCTAATGACCTTATCATTGAGTATCTGTCTTCAAGTGGTGAGTTTTTTGCTCTTGCTTCTGAAGAGCTTGACGAACCTATATTTTCAGAAGAAGGTAAAGATGCAAAGTATGTTATAGCATTTGATCCTCTCGATGGCTCTTCTAACATTGATGTTAATGTTAGTATAGGGACGATTTTTTCAATACATAAGAGAGTAAATTCAGACAGATCTGACTTTTTACAGGAGGGATATAGACAGGTTGCAGCTGGATATGTAGTTTATGGGTCTTCTACTATGTTTGTTCTTTCTACAGGTAATGGAGTTAATGGCTTTACATTGGACCCAGCCGTTGGTATGTTTTTACTTTCCCATCCGGATATAAAACTTCCAGAAAAAGGAAAGATATACTCCTTTAATGAGTCTAACATAAAGAAATGGGAGCCTCAATCACTTGTAAGCTATGTTGAGACATTGAAGGAAGAGGGATATACATCAAGATACATAGGGTCAATGGTTGCAGATGTCCACAGGACATTGATAAAAGGAGGTGTTTTTGCCTATCCTGCTGATACAAAAAATAAAAATGGTAAATTGAGATTGCTGTATGAAGCATCTCCTATGGCATTTTTGATAACACAAGCAGGAGGAATGGCAACAACCGGAAAAGAAGATATTCTGTCTGTAAAACCGACAGATATCCATCAGAGAGTTCCTGTTTTCTTGGGAAGTAAAAAAGAGATACAGCAGCTTCTATCTTTCATAAACAATGGATAAGTATATCGTTATTGCGGTAGGTGGCTCCATTGGAGCTATCCTCCGGTATTTAACAGGTTTTTACAGTGCAAAATTTTTTGGAACTTCTCTACCTTATGGAACATTGATAGTAAATGTGGTAGGGTCCTTTATACTGTCTTTCTTTATGATACTTTTTCTTGAAAAGTTATCTTTAGACCCCCTTTGGAGACTTTTTATAGCGGTTGGTTTCTGTGGTAGTTTTACTACCCTTTCTTCTATAACATACGAAACATTGGCTCTGTTTATGGAAGGAGATTATTTAAAAGCGGTTTTAAATGTTTTTCTCAACTTTTTCTTATCATTTTTATCTGCCATCCTTGGTATAATTTTAGCGAGGATGTTACTCTAATCAGAGGTGATGGCTTTGAAAGTTCAATCTGAGGCTGTGCTACTGAGAATCCATATAGGAGAAGCAGATAAGTTTGAAGGAAAACCTCTGTATAAAAAGATTCTATCTGTTTTGAGAGAAAATAAGATAGCCGGAGCAACAGTTATTAGAGGTATAGCTGGATTTGGAAAATCTACTATTTTACACACTGCATCAATAATTGATATATCCGAAGACCTGCCAATAATCATAGAAGTGATAGACAGAGAGGAAAATATAAATGCAGTTTTGCCCAAGATAGATGATCTCATTAAAGATGGACTGATAACTATGGAAAAAGTGAAAGTTATAAAATACACTTCATCAAAGGATAAAACCTAATTATAATCATACACAGCAGGGTGGAAAAACTTTATTATCTGATAATCAATAAATTTCAAAAAGGTGTAGTTTGTATTTAGGAGTTGAGTATTTAAAGAGTAATCTATTTATAACTTCTATTATGGATAACGGGTCAAAAGTGATACAACTTTCTCTATACACCTATGAAGGTTTGTTACATCTTTTAGACCATAGAGATATATCTGTAATAGGTTTTAACTATGACTTTAATGTGAAATTTGGATCTAGTCTATCTAATCGTATAGTTAAAAATATATCTTCAAAGTTATACGAATACTTTGATTACAGAGTTGTAGAAAACAGAAATGACAGCTATGAGAAAGCTATAATTTATTCAGATGTAGAGGAGTTTTTTAGAAAAGTTATAAGAAAAGATTTACTTGATGAAGACAGTCCAGAAGGTTTGGAGCAGAGAATCTACAATCTACCAAAAACGGGAATAAAACTGAACAGAAATTGGATATCAAAAGATAGGAAAGTTGCTATAAAGCAGTTAAATGCTGTTATTCTTTCCTTTGCGGCTTACAGTTATGGGATTAGAAATTTTGATTACATTACAGATGAAAGCTCTTTTTATATTGTGCCAAAATACAGATATATACCTAAAGCAAAGAGAGAAGAGGAGCAGAAAAGCATTACCTAAACAGTTTAAGATGGATGTAGTATCCTACTAAACCTATATACTCTCTTATTGCTTTTGTAGAATCCTGAAGGACATTCATCTTGGGAAAATAACTGTAAATTGTGTATCTCTTATCCATTTTAAAGTCTGTTGGATAAGGAATAACAGTAAGTCCAGCTTCTTTAAATGTTAAAACAGACCTTGGCATATGATAAGCTGAAGTGATAAGTATGATACTTTTAAAGCCTTTCTGGTCACATATCTTCTTTGTAAAATGAGCGTTTCCTAATGTATCTCTACTGTATACATCTGTGAATATACTTGATCTATCAACTCCAAGCTCTATTAATACATTTTTCATAACTTCTGATGAGCCTGTTGGAAAAATATTCAAAGCATTGATATACAAGGAATAGAAAGACCT
>JBBFMH010000097.1:0-5755 GCA_037478615.1 Hydrogenothermaceae bacterium | reverse complement strand
TCCCAAACATCTTTATAGTCTGTATGAAACAAATGAGGTCCATATTTATGGATAATAATGTTATTTTCATCTTTGTAATCATAACAGTTTCCACCAATATGGTTTCTTTTTTCTATTATAAGAACTTTTTTATTTAAAACATTTGCAATTCTCTCTGCTATTACAGAGCCAGCAAGACCTGCTCCAACTATGATATAATCAAACATTCTTTAATACCTTGATAGCCTTGAGCTGTAAAGAAGTTATAGATTTACGTTTTGAAGGTATGATTTTTATATTGTAATTCTCTTTTAAAGACTTTGTGAAGTTATATAAAAGTGCTTCTAAATGTTCTTTAGTGTATATGTTTCTTTTATATAAAGAGTATGCCCAAGATACAAAACTTTCTACTTGTTTCAGGATATAGTAATCTCTCCACTTTGACATTAATTTTTCACTATATCCAATACTTACTCCAAAGTTTTTAATAATATCATATAGGTAAAGATCTTTTAACAACTTTTCTACATCTACCTTCACTACACCATTATCAAAATGAATTCTATGGGTGAATACAGCTTTTGGAAGTAATGCGACTTTTCCGAAAAATAGGGATTTAAACCAACCTTCAAGATCGTCCCCTATGGGAACTTTTCCACTAAAAAATTCAAATTTTTCTATCAGATTTCTTTTAAATATCCAACTACCATGTGCATATCTTACTTTGTATCTTCTGAATAATATATCTATTCCATCAATAATATTTAAGTTGGTTGTAGATAGGAACTGTTTTCTTTCGCCTGTATAAAATAAATCCTCATAACCTCCTAAAACAGATATAACATCATCATAATTTAAAAATATATCTACTGCATCTTTTACAAAGTTATCATATATATAAAAATCATCTCCATCTAAAAATGCCACAAAATCCCCAGTTGCATACTCATAGAGTAATTTTCTGTGATTGGCAATTCTACCTATATTTTTCTGATTTCTATATATTTTAACTCTTTCATCTTTTATATCTAACAATACTTTAAAAGTGTTATCTGTTGAGCAGTCATCACTCACAATAACTTCGATATTTTCATAAGATTGGTTTAAGGCTGAATTTACAGCCTCTTTTATATAATCTTCTTGATTATATGTTGCTATTAATATAGAAACTTTCGGATTTTTCATAGATACTCTTTCAGAACCTCCGGAATGTTAAATGTTCCATCTGGATTTTGGTAGTTTTCCATTATGGCTATCAAGGTTCTTCCTACTGCCAATCCAGATCCATTTAATGTATGGACATAATGATTTTTTCCATTTTTATCTTTGTATCTTATCTTAGCTCTTCTTGCTTGAAAATCTTCAGTATTTGAGCAAGATGAAATCTCTCTGTATCTTCCCTGTGAAGGTATCCACACTTCTATGTCATAGGTCTTCGCCGCAGAAAATCCCATATCCCCAGTACAGAGAAGAACTATCCTGTAAGGTATCTCTAAAAGCTGAAGTATCTTCTCTGCCTCATTTACCAACCTCTCAAGCTCATTATATGAATCTTCCGGCTTTACGATCTTTACAAGCTCTACTTTATCAAACTGATGTTGACGGAGTATTCCTCTCACATCCTTACCATGGGAACCAGCCTCCTTTCTAAAACAAGGTGTGTAAGCTGTATAGTATAGTGGCAGCTGGTCTTCTGATAGAATTTCATCTGCATGTAAATTTGTAAGAGTTACTTCAGCCGTAGGTATAAGATATAAATCCTCATCTTCTATTTTGTATAGATCTTCTTTAAATTTTGGAAGTTGTCCTGTTCCTTGAAGTATCTCCGGTTTTACTAAAACTGGACTCCAAACTTCAGTATATCCATGTTCCTCTGTGTGTATATCAAGCATAAAGTTAATTAAAGCTCTCTCTAATCTCGCAGCTTCTTTATACATAACTGTAAATCTGGAGCCGGATAACTTTGATCCTCTATCAAAATCAAGGATTCCGAGTTTTTCTCCTATTTCGTAGTGTGGCAAAGATGTAAAGTTAAACTCCCTTGGTTTTCCCCATCTTCTCACTTCAACATTATCACTCTCATCTTTTCCTATTGGAACATCTTTTGCAGGAATATTTGGTATGGTTAAAAGTAGATGGTTAAACTCTGATTCTATCTCATTTAAACTCTTCTCTAAGGATGATATATCTTCACCTATCTGCTTAACTCTGTGCTGAATCTCTGAAACATCTTTTCCTTCTTTTTTATAAATAGGAAAAAGTTTTGACTTCTCATTTCTTTCAGCTCTTAAATTTTCAACCTCTCTTATAATCTCCCTTCTTTTTTTGTCTATCTCTAAAACTCTATCTATGATGGTTATATACTCTTCTGACCTTGTGGCTAATCTCTCTTTCACATACTCCGGATTTTCTCTTATAAGATTAATATCTAACAACTACAACCTCCATTATTTTGTGTATATATCCATTATAAACTTTGTTATCTTCTCTTTCAAAGGAAGTTTCTTCATAACCTCTTTCTTTATCTTCTGTGCTTCCTCTCTCATATCAAAATACTCTGGCTCTTTAACCAAAAGTTCAAGCTGATCTAACAGCTCTAAACCTTTTTTGTAATCTCCTCTATCAAACAACTTCTTAATAGCATCTTCCATAACTTTTACATACTCAGGCTCAACTTTTAGATTGTAATCTATCTGAAGTCCTTTTACAAAGTATTCAGAGGCTTTTATACTATCCCCTTCTTTTGCTTTCAACTTACCAAGTTCAAAGTAGTATTTAGCCATATCTAAAAAGTAAGTTATCTCTTCTGGAACTAATATAACAGCTTTTTTAAGGTTCTCTATAGCTTCTTCGTAAAGTCCAAGATTTGCCAATGAGTGAGCTTTATATACATAGGCATCTACAAAATATTTATTCTTCTCTATGGTTTTATTAAACTGCTCTATCGCTTGTTGATATTTTCTTGCATTATAGAGTATCTTTCCGAGGGAGTAGTAGTATCTATCATCTCCCTCTTTTGCAGAAACTTTGTTTAAATATTCCATGGCCTTTTGATCGTTTCCTTCAATAAGCTCTATCTGAGCAAGGAGAGAGTAAGCTTCTTTTATATCTGGATTTAGTTTAACTGCTTCTTCTAAATCTTCTTTTGCTTCTTTAAATTCTCCCTTTTGGACATAAACTTTACCTCTCTCAAAATGTGCTTCTGCATAATCAGGTTTTATTCTTAGAGCTTCCGAGAAAAGTGTAATTGCAACATCAAGGCTTTCTTGGTTTAGATCATGGGTGGCTACTTTTCCCCTCCAGTAGTAAAGGTCAGGAAGCTCTGGATTAAGTAAGATTGCTTCATCCAACAACGTGATAGCCATCTCGTAATTTTCATTTTCGTAGTGATATATAGCTTTGTTTAAAAGATGGTAAGCCTCTGTGGCGGCAGTCATAACAAACACCTCCATTGTTTATGATATTAATCATATCATAATTTTATCTCCCTAAACTCTTTTTTAGTATATTTACAGACCGGACATCTCCAACTATCCGGCAGATCTAAAAAATCTACACCGGGAGATATCCCCCTCACCGGATCTCCTTTGGAAGGATCGTAAAGATAACCACAAACTCTACATCTGTAGATAACATTTACAGATTTTTTACTTTTTACCTTCATCACTTTCACCCTCTATAAGTCTCTCTGCAAGATACTCTGCAAGGTGCATAACTTTTACTTCTTTATAATGTCCATGTTTATACATTCCATCAGCTATATTTAAAACACATCCGGGACAATCACTTAAAACGTAAGTAGCTTCTGTTTTTCTAAGGTCGTCAATTTTTCTCTTCTGAAGTTCAGAAGCTACTTCATAGTTTGCCACAGAGAAGTATCCGGCAAATCCACAGCACATCATAGCTTCTTCACCTTCCACATATGTGGCATTATTGACATTTTTAAGCAGATCTCTAAAAACATTGGGGTCTGTCTTCATAGCTGTATAGGAGTGGCATGGGAAGTGAAATGAGACTTTTTCACCATTACCTTTAAATGTTATATATCCTTCCTCTCTGAGAATTTCAGCAAAATCTTTAACAGGATATTTATACTCTTCTTTTAAAGCACCACCACAGGTTGGACAAGCTACAACTATATAGTCAAACTTATATTTATCTATCTCATCTTTATTATGGGTCATAAGACTGTTAAAAGCATCTATCTCTCCACTGTAAAGATGTGGTGCTCCACAACATCTTATATTCTTTGGGACCACAACCTCATAACCGGCTTTTTCCATAAGTTTAAGAACACTTTCTCCGGTTTTTCCGTGAAAAGCATCAATCATACATCCAGTAAAGAACAAAAGTCTTCCCTTTGATTTTTCTTTTGGCTTGACCTCTTTACCTCTAAGTCCAAATGGTTTTGCAGAAGGTTTCGGCATAAGTTTAGCATACTTAGGAATACCTACATCTATATATACGGAGTTATATTCTGGCACTTCTTTACCTAAAACTTTTCCATAAGCCTCAAGTAATGTGGGGGCAAATTTCATACCTATCTTGGTTAATGGATTCCCCATCATAGAAAGACCTTTAAAAACTACATTTTTAAAGTAATCCTTCTTAGATTTTTCTTTTGCCATGTTTCTTGCTCTAAACATAATCTCTTTATACTCAACTTCGTTAGGACATATCCATTCACACCTTCTACACATCGCACATTGATTCCACTGAGCTGCTATATCTTCCGTTAAAGGTAAAATTCCATCAACGACAGCTTCAGCTAACGCCAATCTTCCCCTTGGTGAAGACCTTTCCTCTTTTACCACACTGTACGTAGGACAGACTTGACGACAAGCTGAACATTTTACACACTGATGAGCAAGTTCTATAGTTAATTTTGGCTCTATTAAATGTTCTTTCATTAACTAAACTCCTATCGGTTAGTTATGTTAAATAACATATGCAAGTTAACATATATTAACACTACAAAAAATCATATTTTTAGCTTGACTTTTTCAAGCTCTAAATTTTAAATTGCACTTTTTTTGTGCAACAATATATTTACATTGAAGAAAATTTAATATATTTTTATACCACAAAATTTATTTGAAAGGAGGAAAACCAGAGTTGATAGGATTTGGACCTCATTTGATGGTTGATGGTTATGAAGGTTCTTTTGAGGCACTTGCAAGTGTACAAGCTGTAACTGAGTTTTTGGATACTCTTCCAGCTCAGATAGGGATGACAAAGATTATGCCTCCATATGTGTTTAAGTACGATGGAGGGGAAAAACCAGAAGATTGGGGTGTATCCGGATTTGTGATAATAGCGGAAAGCCACATAAGTATCCATACCTTCCCAGAAAAAGGATACTTTTCAATAGATATATTCTCATGTAAAGATTTTGATATTCCAGCTGCATTAGATATAATAAAGTCTTTCTTTGGAACAGATAGACTTGAAGTGCAAACAACATCAAGAGGAACAGAGTTTCCAAGGGATATAGCTTTAGCAACAACAATAACTGATTCTCAAAGAAGAAGATTATACTAATCAATACAGGGGGGATCTCCTCCCTGAATTCTCATTTATATAAGGGTTTCTACTCTGTTTTTTCCAGCATTTTTAGCTTTATATAGAGCTTCATCAGCTCTTTCAAAGATAGAATAATATTCATCTGATTTTTTTGCTTGCGTAACTCCAAAACTTGCAGTCACTTTTATAATTTGATTAAAGCTTGTTTAAAAAACATTAAACCCTTGAGAAACAAATAGTAGATAATATAGAT
>JBBFMH010000096.1:0-5842 GCA_037478615.1 Hydrogenothermaceae bacterium | reverse complement strand
ATTGAGAGAGTACTTTATAGAAGAAGCCTTCAAGGAAGATTTTGATGACTTTTACAGAAAAAGAAAAAATATTTTGAAAGCATACATAAAAGCTTACTGGTCTTTCTGTATGAATCCTCAAAACAAGCCTCAGCATATTAAATCTTCAATGGAGTTTTTTGGTATGGATAAACTGGACGAAAAAGAGCTAAAAAAGAGATACCGGGAGATGGTAAAGCAGTATCACCCGGACACTCATCCAGATAAGAAATTTGCAACACAGAAGATGGTAGAGATAAATCATCACTACCAGATACTTAAAGCTTTTATTAAGAAGATTGGGGGTTAAAATGGAAGAGATAAAAAAAATACTATCAACCATACTAAATGAGGCAAAAGTCCTGGAAGAGAAAATAGAGCAAATAGGTACCGCAGCAAAACACACTGGGGAAGTGGTTGCTCCTTCTGCAACAGAAAGTTTAAGAGAAGTTATCAAATTTACAGAAGAGAGTGCCAACAAGATAATACAGCAGATAGACAAAGTAGAACAAAACTGTCATGAGATAGATAAAACAGTAGAAGATTTGCTCTCTCTAAATCCTATAAACTCGATAAGAGAAAAGTTAAGTCTTATAAAAGAAAAAAATCAGGAGAATATGAATATACTCATAAAAGTTTACGAACTTTTCTCTTTCCAAGATCTATCGGCTCAGCAGATAAAGGAAGTCATAAACATCCTTGAAGATACAAAGAAAAAACTTCTTGCTATTGCTGTTAGCTCCATAGAGTCTTCTGACTTACCTCAGGAAACAAAGGAAGCAGCAAAAGGTAAAGTTCATGAGCTTCTATCCGGAGATAGAATCTTTCAGGAAGATGTTGATAAACTCTTAGAAGAATTAGGACTATAAAGGAGGAAAAGATGGGATTTCCAACAAATGCAAAAATTTTAACAGTAGACGATATGGCAACTATGAGGAAAATTATTAAAAGTTTACTTGCGCAACTTGGATATACAAATGTAGATGAGGCAGAAAATGGAAAAGATGGACTTTATAAACTTAAACAAAATAAGTACGACCTGGTTTTACTTGATTGGAATATGCCAGAGATGGATGGTATAACTCTTCTCCAAGAGATAAGAAAGGATCCAGAACTTAAAAACATTCCGGTTATAATGGTAACCGCAGAGGCAAAGAAAGAAAACGTCCTCCTTGCAATCCAAACCGGTGCAAACAACTACATAGTCAAACCATTTACAGCAGAAACACTAAAGGAGAAAATGGATAAAGTATGGCAACAGATTAGTGGGAGTTAACTGCCGTGAAAACAATTAAATCAAAAGTTATTGTTGGCTTTATAGCTTTGCTTATAATGGGTGGTATAGCCAATTTAATATTTATAAAAAGTTAAACAGATAAACTTGAAGAAAAAAATTACACAAAGTATCTAACCATAATATCGGATCTCATATTCGTAGAACTCCGTGAAGCAATGAATACAGGAGACCCAGCTGTTATAGAAAAAACGGCAGAGAGACTTAGGCATAAAGATTTAAAAAGAGTTGAAGTTTATAGATCCGAGAAAATTGAGGAACTATTCAATTTACCTAAAAAACAGATAGATGACTCGGAGGTTGAAAAAATATTCAGTAGTAAAATTTCAAAGGATATCTTTTACCAAAGAGGATCTGATATAACCTTATACAAACCTTTACTTGCATCTTCTTCCTGCTTATCTTGTCATACAAATGTATCCGAGGGAGAGATACTTGGTGTTATAAAAATAACAAAATCTCTGAAAGATGAAAAAGAATTTGTAAAAAATAGTATTCTATATTTTGCAGGTTTTGTAGTTATAGCCTCTATTTTAGGATTAATTGTAATAATTATTTTCCTCAACACTTACATTTTAAACCCACTGTCTCAACTTAGAGATCTATCAAAAGATCTATCTGAAGGAGAAGGTGATTTAACAAAAAGACTAAAAATAGATAAGGAAGATGAAATCGGTGATGTTGCTAAATATATAAACAGATTCATAGAAAAAGTCCAAAACAGCGTATCTCTTGTAAAAGAAAAAGTTTCCGTTTCATATAGAGAAACATATCAGATATCTACTTCCTCAAATCTCATAGATGAAAATGTCTCTAAACAGTACTCTGCAGTAAATAATTTAAAATCAATTATGGATAAAGTATTAACAGAATCTACAGAAGCAAAAGATATAGCAGAAACAACATATTTGACAACATCAGAAAGTATAAATAAAATTCAACCTGTATTCACAGATTTATCAGAGATAGCAAAACAGATTAATAATACTGCTTATGAAGAAAAGCAGTTAGCAACAGAAGTTAAAAGTATGATAGATACAACTGGTAATATTAAAAATATCCTTGAGATAATTAAATCTATTTCCGAACAGACAAATCTCTTGGCTTTAAATGCAGCAATAGAGGCAGCAAGAGCTGGAGAGATGGGGAGAGGTTTTGCTGTAGTTGCGGAAGAAGTAAGAAAGTTATCAGAGAAAACTCAAAACAGTATAACAGAGATAGAAAAAACAATAGAGTTTGTAGTATCGAAGATAGTTAACGTGAGCTCTGATATATTACAGAATGTTGAGAATGTTGAAGTTATAAACAATAAAATCTCTAAAATTATGGTAGAAATTGACGATATAAAAGTTAAATTACAGGAGATATTAGAGAAATCTAAAGTATCATTAGACTCTTCAGAAGAGGTGTTTAGAAGTACAAAAGAGGCCTCTGTAGAGATAGAAGAGATATCAAAACTGGCTAATTTGACAAAAGAAGAATCCGACAATTTGAAAGAAGTAGCAAATCAACTTCTTGATCTAAACAATCAACTCAATGAAGAGATATCAAAATTTAAAACTTAAAGGAGTTTAATATGGGAATGTTTGGTTTTGGGGGAAAGAAGGAAGAGCCTAAGAAAACAGAAACAATAAAAGTTACAGTAGAGATAGATGATAGATGGAATAAATACTATTTCAAAGATGTTAAAGTTTCCGAGGTGGGAAATATAGTTTATATTACAAAAAACGTGGCTTATATAAAAACATTCAAAGAAAATAAAGAACTTAAACTGGGAATGTTCCTCCATCTTGAAATAAATGGTAAAAAATACAAAACACAGATTCTTGACTCCTCGGAAACAGATATAAAAGTAGGATTCCCAGAAGAGTTTAATGATATAGAGTTTATAAAAAAACATACAGAGTTAATTCAAGAAAAAAAAACTACAAAAAAAATATCTATAACAGCGAAAGATATAGAAAATGAGAAAATATCATCAGATTTAATAACACTTTTCAACCTACTTACAGAGATTCAAGATCCAAATACAGATGCGATTAACCTGAAACTTCTATTTGATCTTTTACCACCTTTGAAAAATAAAGTTATAGAGATCGCAAACAGTGTGATAGAAGGAGCTACAGAAGAAATAAAGGATATAGAAACAGCCATTCTGAGACTAGGATTTGACAGATTAAAAAAGGTGATAAGTGAGTATTTTGACTTATTTATTGCCAACTACAAACCCGAGATAGAGAACTTTGAAAATATGAGTCAACTTAACTTAACAAAAGTCGAAGCATACAAAAGAGTTGCTCCGTATTTATCTTTCCAGATAAAAAGAAAAGCCGGAGTGGTACTTTTTCTCTTAGACGTTGTTTCTTCCGCAGCAACAATTTTTGCAAAAAAGGATGAAAACTATAAAAATATACTTAAAAACAGTGTTTACTTTTACTCTTATCCATTACGTCAGTATGAGAGGAATGTATTTGGGGAAGATTTTTTACATACAAACTACGAATTTATAAAATCGAAAATAAAGCCCTTGGTAGAAGTTTATGATAGTTATAAGTTAGGACATATATTTATGTACCCATTTTTAACTGTAGAAAAGGAGACTTTAAACTTATCAAACAGAAATTTAAAGAGAGCATATATTTACTATATTTCTTTCCTTATGGTAAATAATCTGGTTTATAATGATAAAAAAAGCGGATATATCCTATATAACAGACTTAGAAGATTTGGAATGTCGGTAAATGAAGCAGTAGATTTTTTAAATGAAATTGTGTTTACAGTAAATAAAGCTTTATCAAACATAGGAATAAAACCTTTTTTAAGGTCTCCATCTCCACCATCTTACACCTTAGATGTCAGTAAACTGTTTCCGGAGACAGCAGATTTTAAAAATATAATAGATAGCTACAAAAAAATAGCTCAAGGTAAAGAAAACAGATTGGTAATCAGAACTCAAGATATAAACTTCTCTTCACTACTCTTTTGGTATCTGATAAATGACAACAGCATAGGACTTTCAACAAAAACCTTCGCAGTAATTCCAGCAAAGTCTATCCAAAATCCAGACAGTTTGCTTGTTGAGAACCTTTCTTCTTTTGATATACTTTACTTTAAAGGTATAGATGAACTTGACCCGACCCTTTACAGAGAGTTTTACAAACTCTGGAAAAATTTTGAAGGTGTGATAATAACAGATTTCTCTTACTACTCTTTTATGGATTATGACACTCAGAAATTACAGCTTTTCCATATAATAAAAGATAAAAAGATAGATTCACCATTTTTAACAGAAAATAGGAAAGCTTACGAATTTATGGTTAAATACATATTAGATGAATACACATGGCTTACCGGTAAAACAGATTATAAAAATTTAGAAGATGTATATAAAACCATATACAGTATGGACTCTGTATGGACACAGATTTTTGGATGACAAATATACTTGAAAAGAGATTATCTATAATTTTATAATTGGCAATCAAATTTTTATAGGTGTATGAAGAGAGATTGAAAATATTAGTAGATAACTACTGGAAAAGTTTTGAAAGATGGAAAAATGTAAATAGAGATGATTGGTTTGATTGGAAATGGCAAACAGCAAATAGGATTAAAAGTTTTGAAGATTTAAAAAGTGTAGTTAGATGGGTAGATAAAGAAGAGTTCTCTCATGTAAATAGTATATTCCACTTTGCCACAACTCCATATTATCTATCCTTAGCAGATATAACTAATCCTGAAGATCCTATACTAAAACAGATAATACCTTCAGAAAAAGAGATAGATGAAGAATACCAAAAAGAAGCTGAGTTAGACCCGTTTTTAGAAGATATAAAAAGTCCTGTTCCAGGTCTTACCCACAGATATCCTGATAGAGTTTTAATGAGAACAACGAATGTCTGTAGTGTTTACTGTAGACACTGTATGAGAAAAAGAATGTTTTTGGAAGAAGAGAGGGCTAAAACAAAAGAAGAGTTTGAAATTATGTTCAACTATATAAGAAAAAATAAAAGTATAAGAGAAGTTTTACTTTCCGGAGGAGATCCTTTCACGCTTCCTAATAAAAAGATAGATTATATACTCAACAATCTTCAACAGATAGACCATATAGATGTTATTCGGATTGGAACGAGGGATATTGTTGTAAACCCTTTCAGATTTTTTGATGAAAATTTATTAGAGATACTTTCAAAATACGATAAAGTTTGGATAGTAACTCATTTTAATCATCCAAATGAGATAACAAATTACACAAAACAAGCCGTAAAAAATGTTCTTCAAACTGGAATCCCTGTTCTAAATCAGACAGTTTTACTAAAAGGAGTAAATGATGATAAATTTTTAATAGAAGAGTTGATGAGAGACCTTTTGAAAGTTAAAATAAAACCTTATTACCTATTTCACTGTGACCCCGTAAAAGGAGTGTATCATTTTAAAACAGGTATAGATAAAGGGCTGGAGATAATGGAACATTTAAGAGGAAGATTGTCAGGAATAGGTATTCCTACTTTTGCATTAGACTTAAATGGA
>JBBFMH010000095.1:0-5991 GCA_037478615.1 Hydrogenothermaceae bacterium | reverse complement strand
TTAGCTTTGGTTTTTGTTAGATGGAATTTGTTATCTACTTATTAACTGAATACCCCATAGGAAGGAGGTAAAAATATGTACTACTTCGCTTATGGCTCTAATATGAACTTAAAGCAGATGGAGAGACGTTGTCCTTCGGCGAAATTTTCAAAGAGGGCATACCTACAGGGCTATAGGTTTGTATATGATGGATACTCTGCAGTTAGGAATGGTCCAGTGGCAAATATAGTGGAGGATAAAGACAGTATAGTTTGGGGAGTTCTTTTTGAAATAGATGAGGATTGTCGTAATAGACTGGACTCATATGAAGGTTATCCCGATTGCTATGACAGAAAGGTTATAAAGGTGAAAGATGATGAGGGAATGGAGTATGAAGCCTTGGTTTATCTGAGAAAACCACGGCCAGAAGGAGAGCCCTCTAAAGTCTATAGGAATATCGTCCTTGAGGGAGCAAGAGAGTGCGGACTGCCTGAGGACTATATAATGGAATCTATAGCTAAGTAGTAGTTTGTGGAGACGAGGAGAGTTGAACCTCCGACCTCCTACTTTTATCAGTTCAGTAGATCATGAACACATACCCCTAAAAAATTTTATCACACTCAAAAAACAGATTTACAGGTGTTTTATATCCTAAAGAATAGTGTGGCCTCTTAAAATTGTATACCCTTCTATAAACCATAGCTCCTCCTCTATTGTCCTTATAACTCTCTCTACATTAGCATTTGTCTTTGGACTCCTGGGATAACTCTGATAATGCTCTACTCCTTTACATTTTTTGGATATATTTTTAGTTTTATTGAAATAGAGAACTTTCCAAAGCGTTAATAGAGTAGACCTTTATATATAAATGTGATACTATATAAACTATAATTTTGCATATTGAGGGTAAAATGATGCTTAAAATAATTACATTAATAGCTCTCTTAATCTCTATAAATTTTAGTTCTTATGCCAATCCACTGTTTCAGAGTTATACATCAGATAAAGAGAACTTCACAGAGAGTTTAGAGAAATTAAAGTCAAAATTAGAAGAAAAGGGTCTAAAGATAGTTAAAGTTTTACCTTTGTCAGAAAGTGTAAACTCAAGAGGCATAGATTTTGATGATTACTATATAGTTGTAGGTTGCTTTGACGAAAAAGCTAAAAACATTCTGAAAAATTTTCCGTATATAAGTAATCTTATACCGTGTAGTATATCTATCTATAAGAAGGATGGGAAAATAAACATATCCATACTAAATCCGGATATATTTTTACAAGATGTAAAAGTAAGAAAAAATCTGTCGTGGGAAGAGATCAGGTATATCAGAAACAGATATGATCTACTTAAAAGATCTATAATCTCTTTAGGATATAAACCTATCAACTTCTATAGTAAAAATAGCAAAAATTTCAAAATGAAAGTTATGTATGAAGAGGTTGGGCAGTTTAATGGACCAGAGGAAGAATTTGATATGCTACTTAGGAGTGGATTAGAGGGTATCAATATGAATGTTGTTATGGAGATGGATCTGTCTCTTCCGGACAAGTGGCAAAAAACATACTTTATCTGTAATCTTAGTTATGGTGCAGAGATTTTAAAAAGTTTTCCACAGTTTGGATCCCTAGCTCCCTGTAGAATAAATCTTTATAAGTCAAAAGAAGGTTATAACATAAGTTATATTAACATTCTAGAACTTGTTTCAAAATTCAAAAGTAAAATGTCAGAGAAAGAGATAGATATATTTATTAAATTAGATAGAGAGATAAAAGAGGTTTTATCTGAAATAAGATAAAGCTATCTCTAAATTTTAGACAACATATGTATAGCTTTTTTTAAGCTGTCCTCCAGAGATAGTTTTTCTTGTGATATTTTATTTAAAACATCTATCACCATCTTTCTGTCGTATCCAAGAGATACAAGTGCATCTACCAGCTGCTGTATTTTACTATCTTTTTCAAAGTTTAGCTTCCCTTTCAACTCTACTATCAATCTGTGGGCTGTTTTTTTGCCTATTCCTGGTATTGAAGATAGTAAAACTGTGTTTTCCGTTTCTATAGCATTTATAAACTCTTCCACTGTCAGATTAGAAAGTATAGAAAAAGCATGTTTAACTCCTATACCGTGGAGCGATATGAGTTTTATAAAAAGGTCTCTCTCTTCCCTTGATTTAAAACCATATAGAGAGATAGCTTCTTCCTTTATATGAAGGTAAGTATAGACTTTAACATCATCTTCAAAACTCTCACTATCGGGAACGTAAATCAAAAAACCAAATCCATCTTTATCAACTATTATACTGTCTTCTCTTCTATCTACAACCTTTCCAACTATATAATCAAGCATTCACTTCTTCCAGGTGTTTTTTTCTCAGCTGTCCGCAGGCTGCATCTATATCTCTTCCTTTACTCCATCTTATAAATGTAGCTATATCATTATCCCAGAGAACTTTTTCAAATCTATAAACTCTATCATCCTCCGGTCTTTGGAAAGGTGAGTCTGGGAAGGGATTAAATGGGATGAGATTTACTTTAAATCTATGTTTATCTCTCTTTAAGAGATTAACCAATCTTTTTGCATCTTCCGGAGAATCATTAACGTCTTTTATCAGAACATACTCAAGAGTTATCCTCCAACCGGGCTTTAATGGAATACTCCTCAAGAGATCCATAAGGTCTTCAAGGGTGTTTGTTTGAGATATAGGCATTAAAAACTGTCTTTGGTTTTGATAAGAAGCATTTAGAGAGACTGCAAGTTTTACCTCCGGAAAATCTCTATCTTCATACATCTTCTTTATCTGGTGAAGTATCCCACTTGAAGATATGGTTATTTTACGGTGAGAGAGTTTACACATATCCGGATGGGTAAATATCTGAACAGATTTTTTAACATTCTCGTAGTTTGCAAGGGGCTCTCCCATTCCCATATAAACTATATTGGATATTCTGTTTTCCTCTCCTTCTCCCAAAAATCTCTGAACATTTATATACTGCTCAACTATCTCGGCGGTGGTTAAATTCCTTATAAGTCCATCTTTTGTCGTGTAGCAAAATCTACAACCAACGGCACATCCAACCTGAGTGGATACACATAAAGTCCAGTGGTCTTTCTCTCTTATCAAAACTGTCTCAATAGTGTTGCCATCTTTCAACTTCCATAAAAATTTTATACTTCCATCTAACTTAGACTGTTGATAAGTCACAAGCTCCAAACTGTCAAATTCAGTTTCTTCTTTTAAAGAATTTCTTATATCCTTTGATAAATCTGTCATCTCATCATAAGAAGAAACTTTCTTTATGTAAAGCCATTTTGCTATCTGTTTTGCCCTAAACTTCTGCCAACCTTTCTCTAAAACAAAGTTTTCAAGCTCTTTAAAGTTTAAATTTTTAAGGTTTATCATTCTTACCTCTGAAAGTTTTTATATAATATAATCCAATTTTTTAATCTATTTCAATGAAGTTTAAGATAGGAGAGCATATGGAAAGTAATTTAACTTACAGATATAAAATCTATCTGCTTGTTTTTTTAACAGTTTTTGTGTATTTTTGGAATTTTTGGTATAACGGTATATGGATACCGAATGAGAGCTTTTACGCCGAAGCTGTTAGAGAGATGTTTGAGAGTAAAAATTTTGTTGATATATACTACAACTACGAGCCAAGATTTGAAAAACCTCCTATGACTTACTGGGCTGTAGCCCTGTCCTGTCTAATCTTTGGTATCAATGAGTTTGCTGTCAGACTTCCTATCGTCCTTATGGCTCTTGCAACTGGATGGATTACATATAATATAGCTCTCTTACTTTACGATAAAAAAACTGCTATCTACTCATTTTTTGCCTTTTCATTAGGTTTTCAGTTCATTATAAACTCAAGATATGCCTCTCCCGAAGTTCCACTTACATTTTTCCTAACTTTAACAATCTATCTTTTTCTCAAAGGTTATAAGGAAAGTAAAATCTCATACCTCTATCTGTCATACATCTTTTTAGGTATAACAGTTTTAACAAAAGGTTACCCTTACTACTTTGTTGCCGGTGGTATAGTAGGTCTTTACCTTCTGATTGAAAGTAAGTTTAATTTAAGAGAGTTTTTCAAAAAACTTCTTTCTATAAAGGTTTATATAGGATTACCTATATCTCTTGTCATAGGTTTAAGCTGGATTGTTTATATGGATATGAAGTTTGGAGAGCAGTTTTGGGAAGTTTATAATAAAGAAACTGTAAAGAGAGCCTTTGGTGAAAGTTTTAAATTTACAGATATTTTTTTCTACCCAACTGTTATACTGTGGGGATTTTTACCTTACTCTCTCTCATTTTATTACGGCTTTTTACACTCTTTTAAGGAGTTTTTAAACAGACATAGCCTTATTTTTAGCTACTTTATAACGATGCTTGTCGTATTTACGATAGCAAAAGGAAAGATACCAACCTACTTCATACAGGCACATGTTCCGATGGCTATACTTGTAGGTTATTACCTTGCAAATCACAATCCAGAAGGTTTTAAAAAGTATATCTATTTATCGTCTCTGGTTATTCCGACAGCTATTATAATAACTCTAAACTTTCTTTTAATCTACTACTTT
Organism: Hydrogenothermaceae bacterium; assembly: GCA_037478615.1. Taxonomy (GTDB): domain Bacteria; phylum Aquificota; class Aquificia; order Aquificales; family Hydrogenothermaceae; genus JAOABC01. Next base: position 1,424 of record JBBFMH010000095.1, on the reverse strand, counting down.
AATCTTGATTATCTACTTTATGTATTAGCATTATTCCCGATTCTATATATCCTGAGATTTAAAGATATAAAACTTACTCCCTTTGTATCTATGCTTATCACTTTTATGATTTTCGTATTATCCCTTTTACCGCTGGTGGAAAAATTTAGACCATACAAGCAGATAGGACAGATCATCAACGACAACATTCCAGACAGATCTATACCTCTTATAGTTGAAAATGGATTTTTTCACAATCTACCTTTTTACACCAAAAGGAAGGTTTTAAGAGACTACTCCCAAAGTCAGATTTTAGAGTACTCCACTAAAAACAGGTTTATGGTTGCTTTGGTTAAAAAAGATACAGTTGATAAAATCCCTAACAAAACTGTCCTGTGGGAAGGATATCTCTATACTTCAAGTGAGTCAAGGTTTGCAGTGTTTTTACAGCACATAAAAAAATTTCAGAAAGGGGAAAGTGATAGGTTTGTAAAGATGTATCTGATATTAGCCGCCAATTAACTTAGATAAACCTATCACAACTATACGATAAACAAAGAAAATGGTTGTAATCATCCAACCTACAAGAAGTGAGATTAAAAAGATTTTCAGAGGGGAAAACTTCCTATCATCAGGTCTCTTTTTGTTGTAAATGGTGAGTACTATAAAAGTTATGGTTGCTATAGCTAATATAGAGAAAACAAATATAGTTGCATAATAAGTTAGAGTTTCCCCTGCTGTTACAACCTTTTCTTGAGCTTCTTTTGTGATATCATACATCCCTCACACCTCTTGATTATATCCATATATACTCACTTCTCTCCGGACCTGTTGAAAGCATCACTACTTTTGTATTTGTATGGTTTTCTATAACTTTTATAAACTCAACTGCTTCAGTAGGTAGTTTAGATATATCTTTTAGTCCTTTTGTTGTTGTTTTCCAGCCTTTCAAGGTTTTATAGATAGGCTTACACTCTGAAAGCACTTTCAGAGAAGCTGGGAAATCTGTTATCTGCTTTCCTTCATACTCATAGGCAACACACACTTTTATTTCATCAAATATATCTAAAACATCAAGTTTGGTTATTATAAGTCCATCTATTCCATTTATACGGCAGGCAAACTTTAATGCAACCAAATCAAGCCAACCACACCTTCTCGGTCTTCCTGTTGTTGAGCCGTATTCGTGTCCTTCTTCTCTCAATTTTAATCCGGTATCATCATTAAGCTCTGTTGGAAAAGGTCCTTCCCCAACTCTTGTTACATAAGCTTTACTTACTCCATAAACCTTAGCTTGTCCTATAAGTTTTGGTGCAACTCCTGTTCCTGCCGTTATGCCAAGTGCAGAAGCATTAGAAGAAGTTACATAAGGATAAGTTCCCATATCTACATCTAACATCGTCCCTTGAGCACCTTCAAATAGAACCTTTTTACCTTCTTTTAAC
>JBBFMH010000094.1:0-6048 GCA_037478615.1 Hydrogenothermaceae bacterium | reverse complement strand
TTATACTAAATTCTTCATCTTTAAAAGACTCTTTTCTTAAAAGATGATTAAAATGTGCCAAGCCTATCTTATTTATACCAAGGTAATTTTTCAGCTTCAGTAAAATGTATGTAAGGGCTACAGAGTCAGGACCGCCAGAAAAAGCTATTAGAACATTATCATTTGGTAAGATAAGGTTATACTCTTTGACAGCTCTTAGGACTTTTTTCTCTACATCCATCATTTTAAGTGGCGGTACAGGGATTCGAACCCCGGACACCGCGGATATGAGCCGCGTGCTCTAACCAACTGAGCTATACCGCCATATTTAAAATATATTATACTAAAAATTTAAGCTTGTGCAACTGTCTGTTTCGCTAAATTTAATCTTTTAGCAGCTCTTGACACTCTTCTTGCAGCCTCATTTTTATGGATAGCACCTTTGGCAGCTGCTTTGTATGCAAGCTTTTGACAGAGAGGTAAGAGCTTCTCTGCTGCTTCTGCACCTTCCTTCTTTAAAGTTTCGTAGAATTTTTTAAATGCAGTTTTCATTCTTGAAACATGGTATCTATTCTGTAGTCTCCTTCTCTCAGCAACTCTTACGTTTTTAGCAACTCTTCTCTTGTGTTTCTGTTTTTCCGGTGATAATACTCCTTTTGCCATCAATTCCTCCGCAATTATTCAAACTTAGGCTAAATATTTTATTACTAATCTATAAAATTTGCAACAGGTTTAAAAATATGATAATTTAATTACCTTAAATTTTCTTTAGGAGGAAGCGAATTGGCAAATATCAAAGTGGGTTTGTTGGATTTTGAAAAAGTATCAACACAACCTGTTGAGATTGTTGAAAGAAAGGGAACAGGTCATCCGGATACAATATGTGATGCCTTGGCTGAGGAGTTATCAATAGCACTTTCTAACCTTTATAGAGAGGAGTTCGGTGCAATAATGCACCATAATGTTGATAAAGCTCTTTTGATAGGTGGAGTTGCTGATCCTCAGTTTGGTGGCGGAAAAATCATAGAGCCAATAGAGATATACCTTACTGGGAGAGCTATAGATGAAAAGGGAAATAAAAAGTTACCTGTAAAGGAAATTGCCATAGAAACAGCTCATAAATGGCTTAAAGAGAATATACCGAATTTAGATATATCAAACCATGTAATTATTCATCCAAAACTAAAGCCTGGAAGCAAAGATCTTGTAGAACTTTTTGAGAGATTCCAATTGAAAGGTGAAATTCCTCTTGCAAATGATACTTCGTTTGGAGTTGGATTTGCACCGTTTTCTGATATAGAGACTATAGTCTATGAGCTTGAGAGAGCATTAAATAACAGATATTTTAAAAGGGAACATCCATACGTAGGTGAAGATATAAAGATAATGGGTGTTAGAAATGGTGATAATATCAGAATAACTATAGCTATGGCTTTTGTTGATAAGTATGTGAAAGATATTAAAGATTATGTAGAGAAGAAAGAGATAGTTTCAAACTATGCATACTCAATAGCTCAGAGACTTACTACAAAGCACGTTGATATATTTCTAAATACTGCTGATGACATTGATAATCAATCTGTTTATATAACTGTAACTGGAACATCTGCTGAAGCGGGAGATGACGGTCAAGTTGGTAGAGGTAATAGAGTAAACGGTTTAATAACTCCATATAGACCTATGAGTTTAGAGGCAGCTGCCGGAAAGAACCCTATTAGTCATATAGGTAAAATATACAACACTGCTGCTATGGATATGGCTGAGAGAATTGTGGCAGAGATAGAAGAGGTTGAAGAAGCTTACTGCTATTTAGTCAGTCAGATAGGAAAACCGATAACAGAACCACAGGTTTGTGATGTTAAATTAAGAGTAAAAGGTGATATATCTAAAATAAAAGATAAAGTTGAAAGAATAGCTCAGGAAGAGATAGATAAACTACCTTCTACCTGGCAGAAGTTTTTAAATAGACATTTTAGACTATATTAAGATATCAAGCCTCCTCAAAGGAGGCTTTTTTTACATAGTATAAGAACCTTGCCCCTATTAAGAATATATCAAACATTATTTTAAGCCACAGTATAACTGCAAATATCAGTCCAATTGCTGCAAAGACCGGACTTTTTACTATAAAGTAACTGAATATAAAACCGAATACATTTTTTAATATGAGAATAACCAGAGAAACAGCCAAAGATGTGTAAAATACAGCCTTTTTTATTTTTATGTTTGCAAGAAGATAATAAGCTGTAAAGATAAATAATGACAGGGTTATTAACTCAAATACCTCTCCAGCAAATATAACGTTATACAGTTTAAGAACAGTCTTTTTAATAAAAGTAATTGTTTTTTCATCAAACAATAAAGTTAAATATTTTAGTATTAAACTGAAAGAGTTGAAGATAAAAGTTAACATAATTTTTAATATGTATAACGATATAAAAAGTATCAAAACTACAGGTAATGACAGGGTCATAACGTATATACTAAATTTACCCTCAAAACTACTCTCTGTTATATATGAAAGAGCCTTTTTCATAGATAAAAAGAAATCCTTGGAAAAGTATACTGACAAAAGGAAAGAGATCAGATTTAAACTTGCAGGCTGTTGAGATAGGGTAAAAACCGTTTTTACAAAATTCTCTGCAACGGTAGGGAAAAATTGAAAAAGGATGTAGTAAATCTCTCCAATGTTGAATAATAAAAGCTTGGAGAGAACTACAACCATAAATAATAGTATAAAAAATAGAGAACTTAAAAAGTAAAAGGTTAAAGCTGCAGAGTGATAACTAATATTTAAGGTAATCCTTAAGTGTTAAGAGTAATAATTTAAAACCTTTTTTAACTTTCAGATTTTACTACTTCCTCAAGTTTTTTAACTTTCTCCTCAAGTTCTGCAACTTCTTTAGCCTTCTCCTCTTCGGTTAGAGTATCGCTTCTCTTTACAAGAGATGTTAATTTTTCAACTACATCACTTAAAGCAGTTTTTGCCTTCTCTGTAAGTTCAGCTTCTTTTAGCTGATTTTGTATCTCTGAAAGTTTTGCAAGTATATCATCTTTCCTCTTGTAGGCAAAATATCCACCAACAGCAGCAGCCACAGAACCAAGTATGATTGCCAATGTACTTTTCTTCATCGTCTTTTCCTCCTAAGATTTAATAATTTCTTCGAGTTTTTTTATTTTTTCTTCAACGAGAGATAAAATCTCCTCTTCTTTTTCTCTGGGTAAATCTTTCGACCTGTCTAAAAGTTTTGATATGGACTGTTTTATATCACCTAGATAGTCCTTTACTCTATCATAGATATTGCTATCCTCTATTCTGTCGGATATCTCCTCTAATTTCCTAAGTATCTCTTTCCTCTTTTTATATATAATAAAACCAGCTACCAAACCAACTAAAATTCCAAATAATCCCCAGATAACTCCTTTGCTTTTCAACTCTTGCTCCTTGCAAAAAGTTTTATAACTTTAAATATACCAGTTATAGATGACATATTATCCAACACGTTAAATATTTTAGGAGATAAATGTCTATAATCTAAATATAGAATCTCTAAAAGTTTTTTCAACTTTAAAAGAACAAGTATCCATACTATCGTCCTAATAATTGCCATTATTGCCACTATTACCATAGAGAATGCGATAACACCTAAGAAGAAAGACTCCATACTTATCACTCTCCCATATATTTAACTTCAAAATCTATAGGTTTTAACATCGTATTACTTACAGTACATCCCCTTTTTCCAATCGTTAAAACTCTCTCTATCTGTTCAGCGGTTAGATCACCTTCAAAAGATACCTCAAGCCATATTTTTTCGTATCTGTTTTCAGTTTCGTGTTTCTCCCCAAAAGCTTTTATTTGAAGATTTTTTATATTTAATCCTTTATGCTTTACATAAGCGTCAACGGTTATACCGAAGCAGTAAGCAACAGACATAAGCATAAGGTCTGTGGCGTTGAAAGTGGTATGAGAGAGATTTAAAACAAAATCTTTACCTTCCATTTTACCTAAGAATCCTTCCTCTCCTAAGGAAACTATACTTACTTTTTTCTCCTTCACTGCTAATCCTCCTTAATTAATTTCTTTCTATACTCTTGTAGAGAGTTGTGGGCTATTCTTACCGCTTCTGGAAGTTTATAACCTCTAAGGTTATTAATTATAACATAAAGGGAGCTATCAACTGATATATTGTTTCCAGGAGAGATAAATATTGGATTTGTGTTTTTCTTTACACGAAGGGCATATCCGTATATCTTATCATTTACATAAACCGGACTTTTTGCCATATTTTGGTTAGGTGGCGGTAAAAATTTACCGTACAGGTGGCTCTTTCCACAACCTATTGTAACTGTATCTGTTAGAACTCCAAAATGGGTGGCTATTCCCATATTTCTGGGATGCAGTATACCCTGTCCATCAAATATAAATATATCTGGAGCTTCCTTCACTTTCTCATAAGCTTTCATAATTATAGGGATCTCTCTAAAAGCTAGAAATGTAGGAATGTATGGAATATCTACTTTACCTTCCCCAAATTGAGTTTCTAATATGTTAAACTGTCTATCCATAACTACTATACAGCTTATTCCTATTGTGTGTCCATCTTTTTCTACAAAGCTACAATCAACTCCTGCTATCTTGGTTATGTTGTTTATATCTATTTTATCTTCAATTTTTACTCTCTTTGAAAGTTCATTTTGAATCTTTATAAACTCTTCTATCAATATTTTTCAACCTCTGAGTGAGATAGTTTAAACTTAGTTTTCTTATCTATTATATAGATATTTTGGTACATTGCCATCATTACGGAAAACACCATAAGAGCAGTTCCGCCATAACTCAAAAATGGAAGTGGTACTCCTACAACAGGAAATAGTCCTATATTCATAGCTATATTTATGAAAGCTTGAGATCCTATCAAACTTCCTATACCATAGCAGACAAATTTCCCTCCTATGTCAGTCAATCTATAACCTGTATACAGAATTTTTATAGATAGGAAAAAGTAGATTAAAACCAATCCAGCAGAAACAACAAATCCCCACTCTTCACCTATGGTGGCAAATATAAAATCTGTGTGTTGCTCTGGTAAGAAGTAGTATTTTGACTGGGATCCTTCAAGGAAGCCTTTACCTGTAAGCTGTCCTGAACCTACTGCTATAACAGACTGGATTATCTGATATGCAAACTCTTTTGAGTATGCATCTGGATTTAGAAATGCGATAATTCTGTTTTTTTGATAGTCTTCCAAAAAGTGCCACACAATCGGCATAGACATTAAGAATAGCGTGTTAAAAATTAGGATATATTTACTTTTAAATCCGGCAAAAAACACCATAAATAAAACTGGCAGCAATATTAAAACTGCACTTCCCAAGTCTGGCTGTGTCTTTATAAGTATGAAAGGAATTGCTGTTAAAAACATAACTTTAAAAAAGTCTTTAAGGCTTAATGGAAGTTCTAACTTTGAAAGTATATGAGCGGTTGTAATAATCGTTATAACTTTCATAACTTCGGAAGGCTGTAATTGAAAGAAACCTAAGTTTATCCATCTTTTAGCTCCAAGGACAGTTGTCCCAAAAATTTTGACAGCTATAAGTAATATAATCCCTGTAATGTATAATAATAAAGATAGCTCTAATATCTTCCTGTAATCTACTAATTTAGGCAAAAATAGTATAATCAATAAACTTATTGACACAAATACTATCTGTTTTATGTAAAGGCTTGAAAATTCATGGAAAGAGGCACTGTATATATTCACAACACTCCATAGAAGTAGAAAAACTGTAATAAATAACACAAATCTGTCATACTCTCTAAAAGATAGAATCTCTTTTACCATCTTATCACTCTTCTAATATTTTTTCGTAGTAGGCTTTTCTTAGTATAGATGCTGCAATAGGAGCAGCAACTTTTCCACCACTTTCTCCATGTTCTACAAATACAGCCATAGCAATTTTAGGTTGATCGTAAGGAGCAAAATCTATAAACCATCCGTGATCTCTGAGTTCCCATCTGTGGTGTTTTTTCTGTCTAGTCATATAAGAATACACCTGAGCAGTTCC
>JBBFMH010000093.1:0-6056 GCA_037478615.1 Hydrogenothermaceae bacterium | reverse complement strand
GGATCATTACTGCAGGCTAATACGAACGATTTAGAGTGGGGTCCAAACTGGGATGAGGATGTAGGTGGTGGAGAGTATCCAAACTCCTACTTCTTCTATATACCAAGAATATGTAATCACTGTTCTAACCCTGGATGTCTCGCTGCATGTCCAAGGGAAGCTATATTCAAAAGGGAACAGGATGGTATAGTTTTAGTTGACCTTGATAGATGTCAAGGTTATAGATACTGTATTGCAGGATGTCCTTACAAGAAGATATACTTCAATCCTAAGATATCAAAATCGGAAAAATGTATATTCTGTTTCCCAAGGGTTGAGAGAGGTCTTCCACCTGCCTGTGCCCATCAGTGTGTAGGTAGAATAAGATTTGTTGGATTTTTAGATGACGAAGAAGGTCAAGTTTATAAGCTTGTACATAAGTATAAAGTTGCCCTACCTCTCAGACCTGACTTTGGTACACAGCCAAATGTTTACTATGTACCACCTCTATTTGAACCGCCAAAGTTTGACGACAATATGCAACCTATAGAAGGTTCAAGAAGGACACCTATTGAATATCTTGAACTTCTATTCGGTAAAGAGGTTCATCAAGCTCTTGAAACTCTCAGAAGAGAGCAGGAAAAGAGAGCGAGAGGAGAAGAGTCTGAGCTTATGGATATTCTTATTGCATACTCCCATAGGGATATGTTTAGACTTGACAACAACTACTACCAAGGTTTAGTTGATAAGAAACTTAAGGGAACAGAGTTTTTCAGAGTTATAGACCAAAGATATTTACATGGTGCTAATACTCAAAGGGTAGAGATAAAGGATTACACATTCCACGAAAAGATACTTCCTCAGAAGGAAGGGGCTAAGAAGTCTCATCATTAATATATTAGGGGGATTATATCCCCCTTTTTAAAACCGAATACTAAGGAGGTAATAGATGAAGTTAAAACTGCTTACGATGGGAGTTATAGGAGTAGTAGCTACAACTTTTGCTGACAGTTTTGAGGATGATGTTATAAATGTTAAGAAGGCTCCTAAATTTGATATATCTACTGTAGAGTTTAAAAAAGTTAATGTTTATCCACAAGCCACTGTTATATTAAACGATAAAAATGCAAAATTCGCAGATATAGATGAGCTTCAAGTAGGGTCAGTGTATACAGGTAAGGAAATTTATTTGGTTATCAAGTGGAAAGATGACACTTTTTCTGTTCAGCCTAAATTAACTACAGATAGATACGGGGATGGTGTATCTGTTCAGTTTCCTGTTTCTTACGGCAAAGGTAAAACTCTACCATACATAGGTATGGGTAATGAAGGTAATCCAGTTGTAGTCTATCTCAGAAAGATGGTAGAAAATAGGGATTATGTTAAATCTTTTGTTTCCGAAGCTTTTGGGTCTTTAACAGAACAGAGAGATAATACATTCTCCCTTCAGATGAATTATGATAAAGATAAAAAAGAGTATACAGCTATTTTCAAAAAGGTAGTTAAACCTGCAGACATAAAAGCAGGGGTAATTCCAGTTGCCTTTGCTGTTTGGGATGGGGACAGTTTAAACAGAGGTGGAAAGAAAAATATATCAAGTTGGAAGTTCTTAAAGATAGAAGGTGTTAATCCAGATAAATCCTATATATCGTATCTATCCTGGGGGTACGGCAATATAGGTGATCCTAATAGAGGAAAGGAGCTGATGGTTCAAAATGGCTGTAATGGTTGTCACAACTATGCAGATCAGAGCAATGCTTTACCTGATTTAGCTCCTAACTTATCTAAGATAGGTGGCTACTCTAATCCAGTTTATCTAAGAGAGTCAATAATAAATCCGTCTGCAGTAGTGATAAGGAACCTCAACATAAACAGACATTACGACAAATCTCAGCAACCTGACAAAAATGGTTCATATCCTAATAACGAGATGTATACCTGGTATACAAAGGATCAGAAAGGAAAGAGAGTATCTAAGATGCCACCGTACAATTACTTGTCAGAGCAGGATGTTAACGATATAGTAGCTTATCTGAAAACCTTAAAATAGGAGGTTATTGATTATGAAAAAGTTAATTTTATCTACATTTACGTTTTTTTCTTTAATCTCTCTCTCTTTTGCTGCTGAAAATGTAGGAGATGAGATAGAACTTTCAAGTGCTGTGATAACTGCAAAGTCCTGTGCTGAAAAAGCAAAGGAAACAGGAAGCTTTGAACTTCTATCATCTTGCCCTCCGGCTGAAGCAGCTAAAACTGGATATGTTATCTACGATGTGACAGAAAATACATTCTACGCTGTTGCTCCAAAGAATATTTATCTATTTGAACTTGACGAAGGCTTTGGTGGGAACATAGATGTAAGCGGAAATATAGTTGGTAAAGAAGGAGACCTACCTGTTATAGAAGCTAAAGAGTATAAAATATCTCCGAAACCAAAAGCTGGATTCTTTAAAGGCTGTCTCTAATGGTCCTTCCTGTGCCAAATGGCACAGGTTTTATTTGTTTTATTTATTTTTATATAGAGAAATTAAATTGTTTTACAGAAGATTAGGCTGCAAAATATTTCTATAAACTACAGGAGGGTTCAGATGAGACTGGGTTTTTTAGTAGATTTAAGTAGGTGTATGGGTTGCATGGCCTGTGCTGTGTCCTGTAAAGCAGAGAATGATGTCCCTCTTAACAGTTGGAGACTCAGGGTTAAATATATAGACCAGGGAGAGTTTCCAGAGGTCAAAAGGCATTTTGTTCCCCTAAGATGCAATCACTGTGAAAATGCACCCTGTGAGAGAATATGTCCGGTCAGTGCTCTTCATTATTTGCCAAATGGTATAGTAAACGTAGATCATAACAGATGTATAGGCTGTGCTTCCTGTATGATGGCATGTCCTTACAACGCTATCTATATTGATCCTATTACAAACTCTGCTGATAAATGTACTTACTGTGCTCACAGAATAGAAGTTGGAATGATGCCTGCCTGTGTAGTAGCTTGTCCTACCCATGCGAACATATTTGGCGATTTAGATGACCCTGAAAGTGAGATATCAAAATATCTCAGAGAGCATAGAGATGTTATGGTGAGAAAACCGGAGCTTAATACAAAACCTAAACATTTCTATGTAAGAGGTTCTACTGTAGCACTTGATCCTCTTGCATCAGAAAGACCGGAAGGTTATACACTGTTTACAGAAGTTAAGTTTTTAGACCATATAGGAGGGCATTAATCATGTTGGGAGCTGAAGTAACCTTTGATGTTGCATTACCGAAAGTTGTGTGGGGATGGCTTGTTTCCACAAATATGTGGGCAAAGAGTATAGCTACGGGAACATTTTTGCTGGGACTTTACTTTATAAAGAGATACCCGGATAACGATAACTTCTTTAGAAAGTGGATTCCTATACTGGGACTGATATTTATAGGTATCACTCTACTTGTTACAATTTTAGACTTACACCATATGTTTAGATTCTGGAAGATATTCCTGTTTGCCCACTTTACATCTGCTGTTACACTTGGAGCTTGGGTAGTTTCCGGGTTTGTGATTATACTTCTTATATCTTTTTGGTCTTGGGTTACAGGTAATAAGAAACTGTTTGACAGAGTGATGATCCCAGGGGCAGTTTTAGCATTCTTTTCAACCATATACACAGCAGGAATTATGGGACAGTCTACTGCAAGGGAGTTTTGGGTCTTCCCTGCAGAGATGATTCAGATGCTACTATCAGCTGCTATAGCAGGTTCTGCTGCGTATCTTTTAATTATGTCAATCTATAATTTGGAAAATGAGAAGATAAAGAGAGAACTTGGATATATCCTTATAGGTTCTGCCTTTTTATCTGGTTTAATGTATGTAGGGGAGCTACTTTTCTCTAAAATGCACAGTGAATTCTCATACGAGACTGCAAAGATCTTACTTTTTGGAGATCTCGCACCTTTCTTCTGGATAGGTCTGTTCCTTACTATCGTTGTTCCTGTGGTTTTAGTAGGGATAGCTAATGAGAAGAAGAAGTATGAGTATCTGCCTATTGGTTCTGTATCTGCTTTAGTTGGACTTTGGTTTATAAAACATGCATGGTTATTGGCACCTCAGATGTTACCATTAAGCTAAGGAGGGAAGATTATGATAAGAACAACAAGAAGAAACTTTTTAAAAGGAACTGCTGCAGTTGTTGGTGGTGCAGCTTTAGCAAAGGGCATATTTGAGAAAACCCAAGCGGATAGTAAAGTTGCAAATAATCAGGAGATGACATTTGAACCGAAACATTTAGATTACTATCCACCTTTTGAAAAGTGGAACGATTGGAAAGAGCCAGCTGGAGATTACTGGAAAGTAGAAGGTGGAGCATTAAGAGATGGTGTAAAGCTTATAAACTATATGATAGTTCCAACTGTATGTAATAACTGTGAAGCGGCTTGTGGTCTCACAGCTTGGATAGATAAAGATACTATGACTGTTAGAAAGTTTATGGGTAATCCGTTCCACAGTGGAAGTAGGGGAAGAAACTGTGCAAAAGGTTATGCTACTTTATCTCAGATGTATGATCCAGACAGAATACCTTTCCCATTAAAGAGAGCTCCTGGTTCAAAGAGAGGAGAGAACAGATGGGTAAGAACAACGTGGGAAGAAGCCCTTGAAACTATTGGAAAGAGAATGAGGGAAGTTCTCCGAAGAGGTGATGAGATATCTAAGAAACAGATAATGTACCAAGTTGGAAGACCCAATGAAAATGGTTTTCATGTAAGGAGAGTTGTTTGGAGTTGGGGAGTAGATGGAAGAAATACTCATACCAACATCTGCTCTTCAAACGGAAGATTTGGAAATATAGTCACCGTTGGAGATGACAGAACATCTCCTGATTTTGCAAATTCAAGGTTGATAATCCTTGTATCTTCCCACGCAGCAGATGCAGGTCACTACTATCAACAACATGCAGGATATATTGCAGATGCAAGGGCAAAAGGTGCTAAGCTCGTTGTTATTGACCCACGAATGTCTAATTCTGCTGGAATGGCAGACCTCTGGATACCTGCATGGCCAGGAACTGAGGCGGCTATAAACCTTGCTATGGTAAGCAGGTTAGTCAGAGAAGAAAAGTACAATAAAAAATTTGTGGAAAGGTGGTTTAACTGGAAACAGTTTATATCTGATAAAGAGTATTTAAGTTATCTAAAAGAAAAAGGATTTTTAACAGAGATACCTTCTGGAGATAGTTTTGATGATTTTGTTGCTGTTTTAAAGGATCTGTATAAAGATTACACATTTGAATGGGCAGCTCAGGAAGCAAAAATACCAGTTAATATGCTTGATAAACTTTATGAGATGATACTTTGGGCAGGAGATAGGATAACACAGTATCATTGGAGAGCAGTTGCGGCTGGAAACAGAGGCGGTTGGATGGGTGCAGGTAGAACGGGAACTATGCTTATGGCATTTATGGGGGCTCTTGGTGGACCTGGTGGAACCGGTTGGTATAAATGGCATACAATCTCCTTAGGAGATAAGGGTGGCGATGCTTGTATGGCAGATACTCCTGAGCCTGTTAAAGCTTGGAATGAGCTTGAATGGCCTCCTGAATGGCCAATGTCTTCTTATGAGCTTAGCTACCTACTACCACATCTTCTTATGGATGACGAATGGAGAAACAGGTGGAAAGAGAAGGGTCTAAAAATTCCTGATAAAGTTGAAGTATGGTTTTCAAGAATATACAACCCTGTATGGATAAATCCTGATGGATTTAGATGGGTAGAAGCTCTTAAAGATGAAGATAAATTTGGTTTAACTATCTATATGTCTCCAAACTGGGCTGAAACAGCGTTTTACTGTGACTATATTTTACCAATGGGACTTGCTGGAGAGAGACACGACCAACATTCAGAACCTACAAAACCTGAGAAATGGACTGGATTTAGGCAACCTGTATTAAGAGTTGCTCTTCAAAAGATGGGCTGGAAACCAAACGATCCTGCTAAAGCAACATTGGAAGCTCATAAAAAAGTTGGTCTTGGAGAGATATGGGAGGAGGATGAGTTCTTTGTAAATCTTGCCTTTGCTATAGACCCAGATGGTTCTCTTGGAA
>JBBFMH010000092.1:0-6083 GCA_037478615.1 Hydrogenothermaceae bacterium | reverse complement strand
AGATGGAGAATAGATATAGATAAACACTATCTTATTCTCTTTTTTTGCCTTGTCAAAAGCTTGATAGTAATCAACCCAGTTTATCTCTGCTTTAGCAATACCTATCAATACAAGCAACAGAAATAAAGCCTTTCTCACTTCTCACTCCTGAGTTAATAAAAATGCCGTTAACTCACAAACTTCTTGTGCTGTAAGCTGTCCGGTAGTGACCTGAACTGTCATAATTTGGTAGTAAGGAATATTTTCTAACTCTTTTGGCAATAAAACTCTACCATCAGCTATCTTCTGGTATAACCAATCTATAGTTTTAGGATTTCCTCTATAATCTGGGGCTTTAAAAAGGCCATTTTTATAACCTACCAAACTTGGCCCTACATTTCCACAACCTTTTGTTCCTGCTGCACAGTGACAAGCTACACAGTTTCCTTTACTTACTTCGTTAAAGATTTTCTGTCCTTTTTCAGCTAACTTCTTAACACTTTCTTTATCGGATAAATTACAAGAAGACGGGTCTATGGCATATAACCTTGACTCCGGAGGAACGTCTTTGAGCATTATCTCTTTTGCAGATGGATTTTCTACACCAGCTTCTTGAAGTGTTAAAGCAAATGTAGACACAGAAACTGCCATCAAGCTACCAGCTAAAACTATTCTTTTCATTATATTCATGCTACCCTCCTATTAAATTTTCTTAAAAATATATAAGCAATTTTCATGCCAAAGGAGGATAGCACAGAAATACAGTAGGACTAACGGTAAAGTATAAAAAGCTGTCCCAAAAGGGACAGAGAAGTTGTTCCAAAAAGAACATATTAACCAAATAAGTCTCTCCATAATCCTCTTGCCCATTCGTTGTATCTCTTAACTGTGGATTTTCTTCTTACGTTATCTTCTCTGTGGATAGGAATAATCTTTCCTGTAGCCTTATCTATTTTAAAACTTGTCTCTGACATAATTGCCTCTTCATCACTTACCATAGAGTAACACAGGACCATAAGAAGCTCATCTTTTGCCTTTTTACCGGTTAGTTTTTCTGTTATGTTATTCGCCACTATTTTACCCTGCATATGAGCTCCAAACCCAGATTTTGGAAGGAAACTTCTGGCAGAATCACCTATCACATAAACATCTTTTACCTTGGATTCAAAAGTAAAAGTTTCCACCTCAACCCATCTCTGACCACTTTCCAAGAGACCTATTTTTTCAATTAGTCTGGAGGCTTTCATAGGTGGTATAACATTAGCCAAGTCAAATTTAAAATCTCCATTTGTTGTTTTAACTACTTTCTTCTCAGCATCTATTCCTTTTACATACGTTCCCGTTACATATTCTGCATATCCTTTGTATAGATCATAATATGCATTCATAAACCCTTCAGAGTTTATTACAGGTCTCTCATTAGCATCTATAAAGTAGAGTTTTGCTTTTATGTTTCTCTTTTTAATATAGTTAAGTAAAACTGCTGCTCTCTCATAAGGTGCAGGAGGACATCTATAAGGATATGCAGGAACAGTCATAACTATATCTCCACCTTCAAATTCATCTATAAGTTTTTTCAGATAAAGGTGTTCTCCTCCTGGTTTAAATGCTGGAGGGTTGGCTATAAAGAAAGGTTTTTCCTCTTCTTTTACATCATAGGATATACCCGGAGAAAGTATCAGAAAGTCATAAGAGATTTTAAAATTCGGTGTTATAACAATCTTCTTATCTAAATCTATATCTTGGACTCTGTCATTTATAACTTCAACACCATACTTTACAGTTAAATTGTTATAGGGAAAACATAAATTGGAAAATTCATAAAAATCACCTAAATAGTGATTGCTCATAGGACAGGAAACAAAGAAGGGATTTTTCTCAATAAGAATTACGGAGGTTTCCGGATTCTGTTTCTTTACATACTTAGCTGCAGTAATACCCCCATAACCACCACCGACTATCACAATCTTAGCTTTCTTATCGGACCTAAAATCTTTGTAATCAGAAACTGCTCCTACAGAAACATCAAGCATCCCAGAAGCAGCAACAGATGCAGCAGCAATAAAGAGATCTCTCCTGTTAACATTTAATCTGTTCTTTGACATGTTTTCCTACCTCCATAACAACCGTTTTATCTAACTCTTCTTTTGCTTTTTCTAATGAGCCAAACTGCTCTATCATATCTGATTTATAAAGGTCAAAAAACTCATTAAATTGATCTTTCCCTAAAATACCAACAGCATAAAGATTGCCATTCTCTTCTTGCAAAACGACAGCAGCTAGAGGAAATTCAGCAGGACCTTCTAATACTGTACCCCCATTTGTAGGATCAAAAACTGAGATATGGGCACAACACTGTATAACTCCAGATTTTCCAGTAGTTTCGGACTTTTCTGTTGGAGAGTAATAATTAAGAAGAGAGAAATCTTTTGTAGGATAACTCCATTGATGGGGACATATAGCAGAGTATGCAACTATACTTTTCTTTGACCCTATACCACCTGCAAATTTATAAGATTTTCCATCTTTAAGTTTAACTTCAACAGGTTTAACTTCATGTCCCGTATTTATTATATAGCAAGGAGTTGATTTAAAAGGATAGAAAAAAAGAAATGCTGTATAAGGCTGAATATCTGACTCTTTTAATGGGGTTCCATCTTCTTTTACAAGTAATGTTTTTTTATAAACCTTATAACTTCCTTTATCAGAATCGGATGCCAAGACATCCTCAAAATTTATAAGGTTGAACATCGTCCCAACTGCAAACATAGAGCAACTCTTTATCACATCTCTTCTATTCATCACTTCACCTCCTATAAAAATAAAAAAAGGGGGAATTACATCCCCCTTTAATTTTATCACAAATGTGTCTACGTTAGTAAGTATATACTATCCCTTTCCCCAAGTGTCTGCAACTATATTGTCATACCAGACTTGAGCGTACACTGCTTCTTTAACTCTAATTCCTTCATCTTCTCCTGCAGGACTGACTCCTCCTGAACCTTTAACAGCATCAAAGCCTTTATCACTTACCCTTACCACATGGGCAACAGATATACCATACTCTGGAGATACTAAACTGTAACATGTGTTAACCATAGTTATATCGTCTATCTTTTGACCATTTATAGAAGCTACAATTGCGTTAGCTGCAACTTTTGCTTCAGAGTTTGCAGAATATCCAGACTTAGGAAGTGGTCCTGCTATACAAGAGTCACCTATTACATAGACATCCTTTGCTTTTGTAGATTCAAAGGTTTTAGCGACAACAGGAGCCCATCCTTTATCATCTGCAAGACCAGACTTCAACACAAGATCAGCTGCTTTTTGATGAGGTATGAAGTTTAAAACATTAGCCTTAATCTTTTCACCGGAAGATGTTTCCACTGTTTTGGTCTTAGGATCTATTTTTACAACCTTTCCACCTAAATCAGCCTGAACCCATTCAATCATTCCAGGATAAAGCTTATTCCATCCTTCCATAAACAGCTTTTGTTTAGCAAACTCATTTTTTGCATCTAATATTATTATCTTTGATTTAGGTTTGTTATTCTTTAAATACCAAGCTATCAAAGAAGCTCTCTCATAAGGACCAGGAGGACATCTGAATGGGTTTGGTGGAGCTACCATAACAACCACGCCACCATCAGGCATAGCTTCAAGCTGTTTTCTGAGTATAACAGTCTGCTCTCCGGCTTTCCAAGCATGAGGAATATCGTTTACCATATCTGGGCTTGCACCTTCTACAGCACCAAAATTAAAGCTTATACCAGGTGATAGAACTAACTTATCATAAGAAACAACTTTTCCATCATCTAGTTTAACTTTCTTAGCTGCTGTGTCTATCTCTGCGACATATTTGTGGATAACATTTACACCATACTTACCTTTTAAGATAGAGTAATCAAATGTAATCTCCTCTAACTTTTTAAATCCACCTATAACAGTGTTACTAAATGGACATGTAACAAACTTTTCATTTGGTTCTATTAAAGTAACAGCTATATCTTTGTCAGCCCTTCTTATATACTTTGCAACAGTAGCACCACCAAATCCGCCACCAACTACTACAACATGAGCTTTTCCTTTAACCTGACTTTCGGATGGCATAGAGGACATTGCCATGGCTTTATCTAATCCAATTAGAGACCCTGCCCCTGCTAACCCTGTTAGTTTAAGTAGATCCCTTCTAGAAATTCTCATATTACCAACCTCCTACCTTTTATTTTAAAGAAGAAATATACTTAGCTATTTCAGCGATCTCTTCATCAGAATAGCCTTTTGCTATTCTGTTCATAATTGTGCCTTTTTTCTTATCTTCTTTGTAAGCTTTTAGATCCATCTCTATAACTTTTGCTGGTTTTCCAGCTATAGAGTAGCCGTTTTTATTGGCCGTTTTACCTTCAGAACCATGACAACCAAAACAGGTAGTTGCCATTACCTCTGCTGCTTTTGGAGAGACTTCTGCGTTAGCAGGGAATGTAAATATGCCTACCATCCCAACTGCTAACCCTAAGGTTAGTAGCTTTTTCATGATTATACCTCCTATGGATTTATTTTGTAAAAACTATTTTGATACTAATTTTTTTCTTTGTCAAATACATATTATTTAGATAAACATAAAAATATATGAATAAAACTAAAATATAAAAACCGATATAAAAATAAAAAACCTGCCATATAAGGCAGGTAAAAAAGAGGTTTTACTACAAAGAAACCCGGCCAAAAAGACCGGGGAAATTAAGACCATTAATATCTGTAAGTAAGTTGTAACCAGTATTTTGTTACATCTTTTACTGGAGAAGCTAGCCCACCAGTTGCTGTATTTAAAGATATACTCTTATCTGCATTGTAGAATGCAGCTTTAGCAAGGAAAGACAATCTCTTTGTTAGTGATTTTGTATACTGTAGGTCTATCTCATTACCGTATTTGTCTCCCACACCTGGTTGAGACTTTTTAGCTGAAAAGTCGTAATAGATAAAATCAAAGTTTCCATAATCTTTATGATTGTAGCTTAAAGTAACATGCCACGCTTGTAAACCGTAATAGAATCCGTTAGCTGTTCCGGCTACGAGAACGTCTGCCCATCCTTCAAATCCGTGGTAAGTAGTCAGAGGAGTAGAAAATCCTCTCTTTATTACACCACCGGATGTTTTGTATTCACTAAATTCGTAGTATCCCACTCTTCCGGATAATCCACCAGAAGATGCTCCCACATAAATCCTCCAAAAGTCTCCATCAACTTTTGGCTTTGTAGTCAGGTATTTATTTTGATGGGGATCAGTTTGGGTTGCGTACTCAGCTAAGTAGTTGAAAGAGAAAGCATCAGAAACTTTTATATTTCCTCTGGCATTTATACCGTAAGTACTACTTGCATCAGTTATAAGATATGCATAGCCTGTAAGTTTAAGCATAGGTGCCACAGTGTAAGTTCCATGTATCACCCAAGGAGCTTTATCAAGAGACCAATTTAAACTGGATGTTCCAGTGAAATTCACACCAGTAGCATTTGGAGCAATAAGCCCATCTTGAGCCCACCATTTTCTCTCATAAACCATAGCTATTAGTAGATCCAAGTTTGGTATCTCCTTAGTGTGGATACCAACAACTCCAAATGTCTGTGGAGTTTGTCTCCAGTTAGCATCAGATATAAATCTTTGGTCGTCAAGGTTAACTCTTGTTCTACCAAATAAGAAAGTTGTTTTCCCCCATGTGTAAGATATTTTTGCTTCAGTTAATCTTGTTACTGATGGGTCTGCTATAAAAGGATACTTACACTCAACAGATCCAGGACAACTATTTCCATATGTTCTTTTATTATCTATGAAATCAGAAGTATCGTTTAACTCAATATAACCCTTTAAACCATTAACTTGGAATATCTTATCAATATGAGCTCCTATTCTAATTCTTGTTGTAAGAGCTGTAGCATCTTCTGTTGCACCAGGAGTAGCATTTTTACTTGTCCAGTCAAACCTTGGTCTGATCTCCAGCTCCGGTTTTACCTCACCAATGAATGTAGCAATCTCAGCTTTAACCTGATCAACAGCACCAAAACCAACAACCGCAAACAAACCTGCTGCCGCTAATGACTTCTTCATAC
>JBBFMH010000091.1:0-6122 GCA_037478615.1 Hydrogenothermaceae bacterium | reverse complement strand
CATTTAGGTTTTTATGGGCTATAACTGTTGATCCAGCCTCCTTGAATGTAGAAGCACCATACCAGTGATCTGGATGATAATGTGTTATTATTAGATACTTTACTGGAGCTTTTTTAATTTTTTTAAGTCCGGATAAAAACTCTTCTGAAAGTTCCGGTGTTGACAAACTATCGATAACTACCCAACCTTCTTTTGTAAGAACAGCGTAAGCGTTGGACATAAATCCTCTATTTTCAACAGATGGCATACTATCTACACCGCGAACCATATACATATTTTTATAGAACTGTTTTATTTCCATAGAGAATGAAAAAGAGGTTATAAATACTATTAAAAAAAGAATAACCCTAAACATAATTAACACCTCCATTTAAGTAAAAAAACCCTGCTATATAGCAGGGTGAGAATCTTATTAAACTTGTTTAGAATATAAGCTGTAATCCAACTCCTACGTAATCTCCGGCTTTATCCTTTCCATACCAGGAATAAGGAGATTTAGCATCTCCATCTTGTTTTACATAATGGATATTAAGTTTAATATTATTCTGCTTTATATACCAGTTCAGACCAATATCCATAACCTTAAATTTTCCATTGCCGTTAGGAGAACTTCCTCCATCTGCTTTTAGTTCTGAATAATTTACAGTAGGTTCTAAAACCGTTTTGTTTGGAAGATTAAAGTTATAGCCTGCTCTTACATGCCATACTTTATCGTCATATTTTGTACCTTTTCCTGTTTCAAAATCTCTTGATAAAACATCATACTCAAAGTTAAAGTTAAAATCTTTATAGTTTGCTAAAATATCAAATCCAAGCATCTTATTTGATTTAAAATCATCTGTTTTTCCTTGGTATGCATAGTTTACAGCCGCAGTTATACCATTTCTTTTACCAAAGTAGTTAACTTTATATCCCATTCCGTATTTTTTCATTTCTGGATCACCAAGAGATACTGCAACCCTTGCAGTCAAAAGAGGGTTCCAGTTTTTATCAGTTTTATATTTATCTGTATTAAATATTCCAAAGTTGTAGTTTATCCCCCATTTTGCTTTTTCATCGTTATACAGACCACCTATATTTATTCCTGTTTCACGACCAGGTCCTGTTTTGACAAGATGTTGTCTTGGATAGAAGTTTGTTAAATTCTTTTCAAAACCTGTAGTTTCAAATCCAGCTGTAATACTTTCTCTACCAACTTGCGGTCTAAAATATC
This sequence comes from Hydrogenothermaceae bacterium, assembly GCA_037478615.1. GTDB lineage: Bacteria > Aquificota > Aquificia > Aquificales > Hydrogenothermaceae > JAOABC01. The sequence goes on along the minus strand of JBBFMH010000091.1, from coordinate 4,909 downwards.
CAACAGTGATATTTGCCCAGTTTTGATTTAGAGCATAGGTAAAATAAGCATCCCAAAGGTAAAACTGTTGGTTGTTACTGTTCTGTGATACCAAGCCAATACTTTTTGACGTTTTTTTACCATCTGGACTTTGCACTGTACTACTTTGAGCCAAGGCAGTATGGGGATCCAATCCTACGTTATCATATGCAAACCAGACTCTCCAAGATAAATCTTCATTGATTTTACCTTGAAAACCTACCCTTGATCTCCTTAAAAAGAAATCTGCTCTGTTCTTTGGATCAGTAAAAGATGTACAATTTCCACTATTATCAATAGCCCCACATTCAACCCTATCCATAGTATAGACAGCCCAGAGCTGGTTCATGAAGAATATCTCCAGCTCTTTTCCATCTCCAAAGTAAAACTTTGGTGCAGCATTTACCACAGATGGTAATAAAGCTGCTGCTGACAGTCCTAAAACTGCGGTTTTGAACAACTTCTTCATCTTAGCTAACCTCCTAAAAGTAGTTATTTAACAACTGTATCTATAACTTTTTTTAGTTCCTTATCTAACTGTTTGAGGGCTTTTATGGCGTCTGCATCAGGATTTCCCATATACTTTATAGCTGTGCTGGGCTTATATGTTCCTACAACCATTTTCCCATCTTTCTCATACACATAAACTCTCAAAGGAAACTGCGATAAAAGCTGTGGATTATGTTTAAGAACTTTAGAACATTCCGAAAGCTTACACACCATGTAGAGAGTCATATTTTTCCAAAAATCTTTAACACCTTGCTCTTGGACTCCTTTCGTGATATGAGAAACATGGACTATCTTAAAGTTTGCATTTTCAAGCTCGGTTTTTAAGAGTAAATCTAACTCCTCAAATGTCAGATTTACAGACCTTTCGTAGATATCCGGCATCTCTTCATCTTCATCATCTACTACAGTAACAGCAGAAGATAGAGATTCTAAGAAAGAAGGTTTGTTTTCTTTTGGTTGGTTCTTACTACTTTCTCTGGAAATTTTTATCTTCTTCTGTTGTTCAGGTTCATCATATCCGGTTCCCAAGTAATCTCCTGTTTGGAAAGAGATATCTTTAACTGTACCACCACAGGAAGATATCAAAACTGTAGCTATTATTCCCAAAGAAAGTTTTTTCATGTTTTCATCTCCATCTAACATTTTCCATCTGTCACAGGACAGCCACAGGCATAATCTAAAACTTTAACATTGGATTTTTGAGGTGGATTCACAACCTTAACTCTCTTTATGTAGTCCATTGTAATATCATAGACAGCTCTCAATTTTTTAACATTTTTACCAGCCCTGTGCATATTTCCGCCCCAAGCTGCCACTACATAAGTCCTGTTTGGATCAAGGTCTTTTCCGTTTACTTTGATATTAGAAAGTCTCTTACCAGGTTCCCCATTTATCTTTATCTCATAATCAATTCCAAGGGTTCTACTCATGTCTCCGCCTTGTTGGTACAGTGGATTTGAGTTAAACACGTTATCGGCAATATCCTCAAGTATATTCTTTATCTGGGTTCCGGTCATCTCAAATTTATAGACATCTGGATATGTTATAGCTGTCATACTGTAAACATCATCAACCGTTATATTATCTCCTGGAAGTAGTGTGGTTCCCCATCTGTATCCTGGGTTGAAAACTATTTCACAGTCTGCTTCTTCCTTTATAGCATCCATTATAACTCTATCAAATGTTGAGTAGAATGTGTCTCTCTTGTAAAGGGTTGTCTGTGTTTTTCCTATCACTTCTGAAAGCTGTTTTTCGTATGGTTTATAAAGTTCATTTACAAGATTTTCTACTTCTCTGTCAGGTTTTATAAAGTTAGAAGCTACTGGATAAAGTTTAAATGCAAAGTTCGTTATCTTCTTGTTTTTAACTTCTAAATCAAGTCTTCCAAGATACTTTCCGTGGGATCCAGCTATAACTATAATCGTGTTATTAATGATTATAGGTTTTGGTGCAGGGTCGTGAGTATGGCCGGATAGTATAACATCTATACCTTTTACCATCTTTGCCACAGCCTGATCAACAGTAAAACCATCATGGGATAGTAAAACAACCACATCAGCTCCCTTACTTCTGACTTCATCAACAAATTTTTGAAGTCTCTCTGTCTGTATTCCAAAAGTCCAACCTTCTGTAAACTCTCTCGGGTTTGCTATAGGTGTGTAAGGGAATGAGTTTCCAATAACTGCAACCTTCACACCACCAACTTCTCTTATTGTGTATGGTTTAAATATAAGCTCACCCCACATATCATCTGCCACATTTTGAGATATAAATTCAGCTTTAAGGTGGTTGTTTATAAGTTCCAAAACCCTGTCTTTTCCGAAGGTGTACTCCCAGTGCCCCACCATAATATCAATTCCAAGGGCATTTTGAGCTTCTACTATAGCTTGACCTTTTGTAAAAAGTCCTACTGCTGTTCCTTGCCATGTATCTCCTGAATCCATAAATAAGACTTTATCGTTTCCTCTTTCAGCTTTAATCTGGTTTACCAATGTTTTTATATAGGCAACACCACCCATCTTTCCGTATTTTTTTGCAAGCTCCTCAAAGGCAATGTAGGTGTCAAAATAAGCCCTCATCGTATTTGGCTTTATACCGTAGTATTTCATAAATGTATTTCCACATAGAAATCCCGGAGTCCCAACCAACTCTCTTGCAGATATAAGGGTAGATGGCTCTCTCCAGTATAGAGGTTTTAGATGGGCGTGTAAATCACATATATGTAAAAGTGTAACATTACCGACAGGTTTAAATTCAAACAGTTTCTCCGGATTCATATCATTTAACTTTGCAAAAACATCTTCTGCTGTAAGCGATAAACCTGCTATTGCAGCAAGATGAAAAAGCTCTCTTCTACTTATATTCATCTCAGCCTCCTACCTGACTAATCCAGGTGCTTCTATGGTTGCTCCATTGGCAAGTGAAGTCACATAGAGTTCAAGTGCAACCATCTCTTTGGAACCCAAAGGTAAAACCTTCATACCAGCCTGAGACATACACTGCTGAAATCTCTGTTCTATCGTCACTACTCTACTTTGAGTCATCCTGTAGCCAGGCCAATGGGCTGCTGCCGTAGTTCCTTTTATTCCGTTATATTCAAAGCCAAGAGGTGCCAACCTTTGCATCCTTAAAACGAAACCAGCCGCATTTTCATGACAACTAGAACAAGCAAGATTTCTCTTGCCTCTCTTTAACTCAAAAACATACTTTCCGTAGTTATAGTAATCTTTAACAACAGGATTTGAAGATGTGTCCACATTTACCTTCTCACCACTTGCTATATACTTTAGATAGGTAAGTAATGCCGTATTCTCTTGGCTTTTTAACTCGAAGGGTTTCTCTACTCCTTGATTTAACTTTTGACACATCTGTATTCTCTGCTGCAGTGATATAACTGCATTAACTTTTGGTTCGTATTTAGGATAAGTTCCAACAACCTTTTTTAACTTTTCTTCACTATGACATGAAGCACAGGATTTGTTTGACGTTCCCATAGGCTTATTAAATAAAGCTCCACCTACTTCCTGTGCAAAAACTTCTCCCGGGTTTATTCCTGATTGGTACAGTTTTAAATCTTCTTCTGATATTGCCTGTCCTGCATCCTCGGCTGAGATAACTTTTGACGAGACAATCAAAGAGCCAGCTGCAAAAAGACAGAATAACACCTTCCTATTTTTTAACATAGCTACCCTCCTAAAAGGAAAATTTTAGATAACCCCCTGATTAACAGGGGGGATTTATATTTATACCTTTATATCAACTACTTTCTCAGTTACATCTCCTTTGTTATCTTTCCATACAATCTTTAAAGGAGCAGACTTCGTAGCTTTAATGTAAAAAGATATAAATGGATTTGCACTTACAGAACCTGACACTTCCATCCATGTTATCTTTTCATCACCATAGAAAACTTCAACAGATGTAATATGTTCAGCAGCTATATACTTACCACTTTCTTTGTCTTTCACAAGACCTGTTTCCATTGGATGCATAATAACTGTATCAACTCTCACCAAATCATCCTTCTTATACTCTTTTGGATTTATTTTTATCATTGCATTTTTTGGCATCTCTATTCCTCCTGATTTTAAATTTTAAATTATCCGCAACCACCAATTGTAACTTTAACAGGCTTTTGAGCCTTTATAAAGCTTCCATCTGCAAGTTCTGCTATAGCTACCACATTCATAGTTTCAGCAAGTCTTATTCTTGTTGATATGTAGGCTTTTCCATTAGCAGGAGTAAAATACACACTCAATGTTCTCGTATTATGGTTTTTGTCAGTAAGAATATGTATAGCTTTAACCTGTTCAATAGGAAGTTCCACTTCGGCAGTTATAGGAACTACCGCTCCATTCTCTGCTATCTCCGGAGCTACTAACTTAACTTTATCAGAATCGGAGACAGGTTTACCCTTTGTGATCTCCTTTAAAGCTTCTTCGTAAGGCTTCTTTGGTGGCGGATTATCTACAAGCTCTGCAGCATTTGAAGGAAACAGAACAGAACCACCCAATGTTAAACCGGCAGTTGCAAAAGCCGTTGTTTTTAAAAATGATCTTCTGTCCATAAATACAAACCTCCTATTTCATAAAGTATTCTGTCATATTCATCTCTTTATAGGCACCGGAGTAAAAATATTCCAATATTTTAACAAAATCTTTCTCTTCCCAGGCACCAAATACTGATTTTATAAGCCTACCGTTTGGTTCTACAAAATAGAACATTGGAGTTCCTGTAAATCCATACTTCTTACGGACTTCTACTCCTTCTTTACTACACTTTCTAAGTTTAACCGGGACAAAGTTTTTATTAAGAGTATCTTCTACCCTCTTACTATCAAACACCTTAAAATCCATAATATCACAGTAGTGACAAGATGGAG
>JBBFMH010000090.1:0-6175 GCA_037478615.1 Hydrogenothermaceae bacterium | reverse complement strand
GAGCTTCTGTCTCTTCCTTTACAACTTTCTGCTGTTGCTGTTCCTTCTTTAACTCCTCTATCTGTTGTTGAAGTAGTTTTATCTGCTCCTCAAGCTGTTTTATCTTGGAATCATCAGCAAAAGATGATCCAACAGTTGTAAGCATTGCAGCTGTAAGTAAAACCTTCTTCATATAACACTACCTCCTATTGAAATTGAAATTGTGTCTCAAATTATAGATATGTTGTTATGAAATTTGTATGATTAAATTTATCTTTATGTCATAAAAAGATGTTAGTTTTTGAAGATAATATCAAAATAAATTCTAAATTTAGAATTAAACCAGATAGAGCCGTCCTTAAAAAGTATGAATACTCCAAAATCTTGGTTATCTTTTAAAAATTTTTCTCTACTTTCTCTATCCATTGAGAAGATTCCGGTTGATATTGCATCAGCTATACCACAATCTGTATAAGCAACTGTAATTTGGAGTATCTCCGTAGGTCTTCCTAATATGTGGTCTTGGAAGTAATTTCCTGAGGTTGAAAGACACACATCTTCTTTATTTATAACTTCTGCCAAAATCCCTTTTGTTTGTGGATTGTATATACCTAACCTTCTCTTCTGCCCCCAAACTTTCAGGTCTCCGGCTATAGCTATAAATCCTGAAGGTAATCTGTCTTTAAATTTTTTATAAGCCTTTTCTACCGCATATCCCTTTCCTATTCCTCCAAGGTCTATAGCCATCCCTTCTTTAAGAATGCATACTCTGTTGCTTTCTATCTTTATATTTCTATAGTCTATCAGACTAAATGCTGTCTCTTTCGGTAATATATTTTTCCTTTTATAATTTATAGTAACTGATCCAACTGTTATATCAAAATAGCCACCTGTTAGCTCAGAAACATATATAGCTTGCTTAATTACTTCTAACGTCTCTGGAGAAACTTCTACACATTCTCTACCTGCTATGCTGTTTATTTTTGATATATCTGAATTGTCTTTATAGTCAGATAGAATTTTATCCAGATAAGATATATATCTGTATATCTCATAGTTATACCTTTTTGTATCTACTATAAGATATGTTCCCATTACGTTGAATACTTTTTCCTCTCCAAAAGCTGTCAATGAAAAAATGATAATCATAAACTGAACAATCTTAAACATTAAAATTCCAACCTCAGAAAGGATTTATAAACAGTTAAATATAAAGTTTATTCAGTGATTCTGATTTTAATCATAGAATTTATATTGTATTTATTTGAGAATAAATCTCAATTAAATTTGGAGGTAGAAAATGTCTATTAAAGAAGTTGAAATTAGAATCAATCAAATCTCTGAAGAATTTACAGAGTTAATACAGAAAGAGGAGAATTATGAAAAGAAAATTAAGCTTTTTGAAAGTTTTTACAAAACATTAAATCTGATTCAGGATATATACAATCCTACAAAAATTCTAAATTAACTTTTTAACAACTTCCCAAATTGCTATTGCTGTTGCAGAAGAGACATTTAAAGATGTTACTTTACCTTTCATAGGAATAGTTGCAATTATATCGGCTGTGTCTAATACAGATTTTGAAACTCCTTTACCCTCAGAGCCAACAACTACTGCAAGGGGAAAAGGAAAATCTATCTCGTTTATATTTTTGCCCCCTTTTTCAACTGCAACAACCCATCCACCTTTTTTCTTAAACTTTTCAAGAAAAGTGGATAAACTTCCTACTTTTGCTACCGGCAAGTAAAATATAGCTCCGGTAGATGCTTTTACTACTGTTTCATTCATAGGACTTGATCTTTCTCTGGGGACAACAATTCCGCTCCCACCTAAAACTTCTGTGGTTCTTATTATGTTCCCTACATTTTGGGGATCTGTTATGTGGTATAAAACAACTATAAAACCTTTCTCCTTTATAACCTTCTCTATAAGTTTATCTTCATCTGTGTATTTTATCGGACTGATTAATGCCACTACACCTTGTGTTTTCTTTGTTCCGGCAAGTTCTTCAACTTTCTGACGGGAGACTTTCTGGACTTTCACTTTTCTCTTTTGGGCAAGTTCCATAAGCTCTTTCGGAGGATGGCTATCGTGGGCTATCAGTATTTTTTCTAAACTTCTTCCGGCCTTCAGAGCTTCTATTACCGGATTTCTTCCCCATATAACTATTGATTTATTTTCTTCACTCAAATCTCTCTCCTTCTTTTATTTTATACCCTCTTATCGCATCCTGGGATGATATAACTTTAGAGTTTGGAAACTGTATACTTTTTATAAGTAAACAGTCTTTTCCTGTGGCTACTACAATACCTATTTTATCGTCCGCTTTTACTATCTCCCCCGGGTTGTTACTATTTTCACATTTAACTACCTGTGTATCTATTATTTTGACAATCTCTCCTCTGAAGATAGCAAAAGCCTTAGGCCAGACCTTTAAAGCTCTTACTTTGTTGAATATATTTTCTGCCGGTAGATTCCAATCTATCTTACCTTCTTCTTTTTCTATAGGTTTTGCATAGGTTGCCTTTGAATGGTTTTGAGGTGTTTTCTCTGCTACACCTTTTTCTATATCATCTAAAACTTTTAAAAGTAGATTTGCTCCTTCTTTTGCCAGTTTGTCGTGGAGTGTGATTATATCGTCTTCCTTCTCTATATTTACTTCTCTACATTCATATACATCTCCGGCATCAAGTTCTCTTACTATCTCCATTATACATACACCAGTTTTATTATGTCCGTCCATAATTGATCTCTGTATTGGTGCTGCTCCTCTATACTGGGGAAGAAGTGAGGCATGGACATTTATTGTTTTAAATTTCGGTATCTCTATTATGTCCTCCGGGATTATCTTACCGTAGGCAACCACAACGGATATGTCCGGATTTAGGTTTTTTAGTATATCTCTTATCTGCCCATTATCCTTTAATCTTTCTGGTTGATAAACTGGAATACCTTTTGATAGGGCAAACTCTTTTACAGGTGTAGGTTGTAATTTCTGACCTCTCCCCTTTGGTTTGTCAGGTTGAGTTATTACAGCAACAACTTCATGTTTAGAATCTACCAAAGCCCTTAAACTTTCTACCGCAAACTCTGGAGTTCCCCAAAATACTACCCTCATTTTATCCACTCTTCCTTGTATTTTCTGATTAAATTTATAAGTTCATCTACACCTTCCCTTGTTATCAGGGATACAGCTGTAAATGGAATATTTTTATCCTGAAAATACTTTTTCATCTCGTCAATTTTCAATCTATCAGAGAGAGCATCTATTTTATTTGCTACAACTATCTGAGGTTTTTTTGAAAGTTCTTCACTGTAATTTTTTAGCTCTCTGTTTATTATCTCAAAAGCCTCTTTCCAATCTTTTTCGGCAAAGTCTGACACATCTATCAGGTGTATTAAAAATTTTGTTCTCTCTATATGCCTTAAAAATTCATGACCTAATCCTGCTCCCTCTGAAGCTCCTTCTATAAGTCCTGGTATATCTGCCAAAATCACAAAATCGTCAACGTCAAGTTGTAAAACTCCCAAAACTGGTGTTAAGGTTGTAAATGGGTAGTCTGCTATCTTTGGTTTTGCATTTGATAAAACAGATATTAATGTTGATTTCCCGGCGTTTGGAAAACCTATTATTCCAACATCTGCAAGTAGTTTAAGTTCTAACTCTATCCATCTTTCCTCCCCTTCCTCTCCCGGTTCTGCTGTTGTAGGTGTCTGATTTGTAGGGCTCTTGAATGCTGCATTTCCTTTCCCACCTTTTCCACCTTTAGCAACAACTACCTGCTGTCCGTCCTCAACTAAATCTGCTATTATCTCTCCCGTTTGAGCATCTTTTACTACCGTACCAACAGGAACTTTTATTATAAGGTCTTTCCCGTCTTTACCTTTTTTGTTTCCTCCCTGTCCGTTTTGACCTCTCTCTGCTTTATAATGTCTCTTATATTTAAAGTCCATTAAGGTTTGTAGATTTTTATCTGCAACTAATATGACATCTCCACCTTTCCCACCGTCTCCTCCGGAAGGTCCCCCCATTGGGACAAACTTCTCCCTGTGAAAAGCAACGCAACCGTTTCCACCATCTCCTGCTTTGACAAAAATTTTAGCTTTGTCTATAAACATATTTAACCACCATAATAACTATTAGGGATATGAGAGAAATGCCATTTGCCATTATAAGAGGTATATTTTTTATATTTAGTCCGTATATAAACCATAAAAATATTCCAACAAACATAAAAATCAACCACATCCAGGAAAAGTCTTTAGCCGATTTTTCCTTCAATACTTTATATGTTTGGGGTATGTAGGCTGATGTGGTTAATGTTGCGGCAATTAGACCCAGTATTTCTGTGTTTATCATAATCTTTTAGATAAGGGGCCTTTAGGCCCCTTTTTTGTTAAACAGCTTTCTTAACTTTTCCGGCTTTCAAACATTTAGAGCAAACATAAACTCTCTTTGTTGAACCATCTGGCAAAACAACCCTAACTCTTCTTAAATTTGGTTTCCATGTTCTTCTTTCTGTTGTAGCAGAGTGGGCAACTGTATTTCCAAAAACTGTCTTCTTTCCACAAACTGAGCAAGCAGCCATATAATCTTCCTCCTTGAAAAATTTTAACAAGTCAAATATTTTAGCATAAATTTTAATCCAAATCCATCTTTCCCGGATTTATGAGATTTTCAGGGTCAAACACTCTCTTAATTTTCCTCATAATATCCATCTCCTGAGGACTAAACTGCTTTCTCATAAATTCAGCTTTTGTTATACCAACTCCGTGTTCTCCAGTGATTGAACCTCTGTAAGAGAGGGCAAGTTCAAAAACTTCCTCTACTGCTTTTTCAGCTCTTGCTACTTCGTCAGGGTCAAGACCGTTTATCATAAAGTTGGCATGAACGTTTCCATCTCCTATATGTCCAAAATTCACCATTTTTAAATTATATCTTTTCCCTATTTCTCTCAATTTCGGAAGAGCCTCTGGTAGATAACTTCTTGGAAAAACTATGTCTTCGTTAATCTTTGTCCTTCCAAGTTTTGATACTGCCGGAGATAGAGATCTCCTTGCTTCCCAGAGTTTTTCAGCCTCTCTGTCAGTCTTTGCTACTTCTACCTTTGCACCGTTTAATTCACATATTTTTGCCACTTCCATTATCTCATCTTCAATGGCTTTTGGGTGTCCATCAACTTCTATAAGTAGTATAACTTCTGCATCTCTCGGTAGTCCAAAATGTCCAAAATCTTCAACTGCATTTATAGCAAGTTTATCCATAAACTCAAGAGCTGAAGGTTGAATGCCTGCTTTAAATATGTCTTTTACGGTCTTACCTACCGACTCTAAATCCATATAAACCGCTTTGACAGTTTTTTTAGCTTTTGGTTTAGGTATAAGTTTTACAGTTATACCTGTAAATATTCCAAGTGTTCCTTCACTACCTATAAGTAGTCTGGTTAGGTCATATCCCGCTACATCTTTGAGTGTAATCCTTCCTGTGTGTATAACATCTCCTGTATGTATAACTGTGTCTAACTCCATTATATATTCTCTGGTTACACCGTATTTAACACATCTTGGACCTCCGGCATTCTCGGCTACATTTCCTCCCATTGTGCAGAATTTATAACTTGCCGGATCAGGTGGGTAGAATAAACCTTTTTTTTCAACAGCTTGCTGTAATTTATAAGTTATCACTCCCGGCTGAACCTTTGCGACAGCATTGTCTTCATCTATCCATAGGATTTTATCCATCTTCTCAAAAGATATTAAAACTCCACCTTTTACGGGTATGGATCCACCAGTGTAGCCTGAGCCGGCTCCCCTTGGTGTTATCGGAACTCCATTTTCATAACATATTTTAACCACTTTCTGGACATCTTCTTCCGATTCCGGAATAACAACAACATCCGGAGGATAACTTAATCTTGTAGCATCATAGGAGTAGAGCATCCTATCCATCTCATCATCGAGGACATTGTGGTGTCCGATAGCTTCTTTCAAAGCTCTCTTTACGGACTCCGGGACAGGTATCTTTTCAACAGGTTTTACTTTAAACATATTTTATAACCTCATAATAATTTTTAACTTAAATTATTATATTCTTTTTTCTTTTTCCTGAAACTGCTTATCATCATTAATTAAATTTAATTAAGCTTGTTTAAAAAACATTAAACCCTTGAGAAACAAATAGTAGATAATATAGAT
>JBBFMH010000089.1:2768-6305 GCA_037478615.1 Hydrogenothermaceae bacterium | reverse complement strand
CCAGATATAGATATACCAGAGGATAAGGCTGAAAAGATATTTAATCTAATAAAGAAGAGAGGAGAAGGCTTTCCGGTTGCATATATAATAAACAAAAAAGAGTTTTTTGGTTTAGAGTTTTATATAGAAGAGGGTGTTTTAATACCACGTCCAGAGACAGAGATATTAGTTGAAGAGGTTGTTAAAAGATTACCTGAAGATAAAGAATTGGTTGGAATAGATATAGGGGTAGGAAGTGGCTGTATAGCCATATCTATTTTAAATATGAGAGAGAATGTCAGTATGACAGGCATAGATATATCAGAAAAGGCTTTGGAGATTTCCAACATAAATGCAAATATACATAAAGTAGCAGATAGGTTTCTACTAAAAAAGCAGTCTATATTCGATGAGCCAAAGCTGGATTTTAAACTTGATTTCGTTGTTTCAAATCCCCCTTATATAGCTCAATCAGAGTATAAAGCTCTACAGAAAGAAGTTAAAAAAGAACCTGTGGAAGCATTGGTATCTGGTAAAGTTGGGACAGAATTTTACGAAAAGATATTAAGCTGGTCAAAGAGATACCTTAAAGATGGTGGTTTTGTTGCTTTTGAATTAGGAATGGGACAAGCTCAAAAGGTAAAAGATATGTTTTTGGCAGAGGACTTTAAAGAGATATGTCTTATTAAGGATCTACAAGGTATAGATAGAGTGATTATAGGTTATAATTAGGAGGCTAACTATGTTTGAGGTAAAGATAGAGTTGAGAGAGGCGTTGATAATAGAAGGTGGTAATAGATTAGAAGGTGTTTTGAAAGTATCGGGAGCAAAAAATGCAGCACTACCAAATATAGCCGCTACTATCCTGACAGATAGCGAAGTTGTTTTAGAAAATGTTCCGGATTTACTTGATATTAAAACTATGAACTTGCTACTTGAAAGTATAGGGTCAGATATAACCAAAATAGACAATGGTGTTTTTTCTTACAGAATGTTAAATCCAAAATCTTACACAGCAGATTATGAACTTGTAAGTAAGATGAGAGCATCAATCCTTGTCTTAGGTCCTATGCTTAGTAGATTTGGATATGCTGAGGTAGCACTTCCGGGAGGATGTTCCATAGGAGCAAGACCGGTGGATCTCCATTTAAAGGCTCTTGAAAAGATGGGAGCACAGATAAAAATAGAACATGGATATATAAAGGCTTACGCACCGAGAGGACTTAAAGGTTCTCATATTTTCTTTGATAAGATAACAGTTACTGGAACAGAAAATATAATGATGGCAGCAGTTTTAGCAGAAGGGACAACCGTAATAGAAAATGCGGCATTAGAGCCGGAGGTAGTTGACCTTGCTGTTATGTTAAAGAAGATGGGAGCTGATATACAGGGAGAGGGAACCCACAGGATAGTTATAAACGGTGTTAAACGGTTAAATGGCACTAAACACAGAGTAATACCGGATAGAATAGAAGCGGGTACATTTGCTGTTTTGTCTGCTTTAACTGACGGTAAAGTCGTAATAGAAAACTATCCCTTTGAATACTTGGAATATGTTGATAAAGTATTGGAAGATATAGGTATATATGTTATTCCAGTAGATAAAAATAAAGTGGTGATAAAAAGAGAGGATAAACTTAGACCTGTGAGTATACAAACAAAGGAGTATCCACTTTTCCCTACAGATTTACAGGCACAGTTTATGACTTTGCTCTGTTTTGCAGACGGAGTATCAGAGATTACCGAAAACATATTTGAAAATAGATTTATGCATGTTCCTGAGTTAAATAGATTAGGTGCAAACATAGAGATAGTTGGTAAGACTGCGATAATAAGACCTGTGGAGAGGTTTTCAGCCACAGATGTCAAAGCTACAGACCTTAGAGCAAGTGCAGCTATGGTAATAGCGGGATTGATAGCAGAAGGAGAAACAAGGATACATAATATCTACCACTTAGATAGAGGATATGAACATATAGACCAGAAGCTCAGTAATGTAGGGGCTAAGATAAGGAGAGAGATAGTTTAAGTTTTATGCAGTTAAGATGGTTATTAAGGCTTTTGTCTCTAAGTATAGTTATATCAACAATTTTTTACATATTTGATTACTGTAAGTTGGAAGAGTATGGTGGACTTTCCCATATTGGATTGACAGGGTTACTTTTATTTTTACCATTTTTTAATGCTTCATACTCAAAGAGCTGTCGGACCTATTTAATTTTTTACGCTATATCTGTATTTTTCCCAATATTGGTGCTGAAGTTTGATATAATAACATTATCCATAATTTTTCTTTACGCTGTTTTTTTGATTTTTACAATCTGTAATAAACTAAAGAGGAGAGAAGTTGAAGAGTGAGATAAAAAATCAGATTTTAGATGTTTTGAAACAACATATACCAGAAGTTTCTCAGATAGAAGAGAAGGTAGTAATAGAGATACCAAAAGATGAAAAGTTGGGAGATTTTTCAACTAACATAGCTTTCCTACTTACAAAGATAGTTAAGAAATCTCCAGCTCAGATAGCAGCACAAATTAAAGAGATTTTGGAAAATCTTCCTATTTTTTCAAAAGTAGAGGTTGCTGGATCTGGATTTTTAAACTTCTTTTTATCAGATGAGTTTTATCACTCAATCCTACACAAGGCTGTAAATGAAGGTGATAGATTTGGGGAACAGAGAGAAAAAAACAAAGGGAAAATAAATATAGAGTTTGTAAGTGCAAATCCAACCGGTCCACTTCACCTTGGACACGGAAGAGGTGCAGTTGTAGGAAAGATACTGTCTGAAATCTATTCATATACAGGTTTTAAAGTTGAAAGGGAGTTTTATATCAATGATGCTGGAAATCAGATAAGAAAACTGGGAGAGTCTATATATGCAAGATTTAGACAGATAGAAGAACCTGATTATCCTTTTCCGGAAGATGGGTATCATGGAGATTATATAAAAGACATAGCAAAGGATCTCTATCTTCTTGAAAGGGAAAAGGTTTTATCTATGCTTTCTGAAGATGATGCCGTTGAGTTTTGTGCAAATTACGGGAAGAACTATCTTCTTGATAAGATAAAAGAGGATTTGAAGCTTATAGATGTGGAGTTTGATATATGGTATAGTGAAAAACATCTGTATGAACATGGTAAGGTAGAGGAAGCCATAGAGTTTTTAGAAGAAAAAGGCATGATTTATGAAAAAGATGGAGCCTTATGGCTAAAAACTACCATTTACGGAGATGATAAAGACAGAGTTATAAGAAAGTCTGACGGTAGTTATACATACTTTGCTGGAGATATAGCTTATCATTTTGACAAATACAGGAGAGGTTATGACTTTATAATAAACATCTGGGGAGCCGATCATCATGGGTATTTTCCGAGATTGAAGGCTGCAGTTATGAGTTTCGGAGTACCGGAAGATTGGATAAAGGTTTTATTTATTCAGCTTGTAAAGTTATTCAAAAACGGACAAGAAGTTAAAATGTCAAAGAGATCCGGAGATTTTATAACACTACGAGAACTTGTTGAGGAAGTGGGAAAAGACCCTGTTATATACTTCTTTGC
>JBBFMH010000089.1:0-2758 GCA_037478615.1 Hydrogenothermaceae bacterium | reverse complement strand
AAAAGATAGTGATACTCATCTTAACTTTGATATAGATGTTGCCTTAGAAAAGAGTTCTGAAAATCCGGTCTTCTATGTTCAGTACGCCCATGCAAGGATATCAAGTGTGTTTAGAGAAGCTAAGGAGAGATTTGGGATAGACCCAGAATCAGATTTTACTTCACAGTTGCAGCTTTTAAAAGAAGATGCCGAAAAATCAATTATGAAGTATATAGCGGCAATACCTGATTTGATATATGAAGCAGCTTTAAAGAATCAGCCTCACAAGATAACAGGGATTAGTTATGAGCTTGCTTCAAGGTTTCACAAATATTACAACACCCATAAATTTTTGATGGAAGATGATAAGGAACTTATGATGGCAAGACTTTATCTTTTGAAAGCCATTAAAAATGTTTTAAAAACAGTTTTTAGAATAATGGGTATTACTCCGGTAGAGAGGATGTAATATGGAGAATAGAGATTTAAAGGATGTATTTAAAACGGTGAAGGAAAGGAAGAAGAAAGAAAGGATGGAGAGACTTATAATATATATGTCTGGTATTTTACTTACTCTTGTGTTTATTGCGATAGGTCTTAATTTTTTCTCCGGAACAGATAAAAATCAAGTATCAGAGCCAGATATAAAGATAGTAAAAGATATAAATCAACCTTCTGCTCCACCTCAAATTCCAAAGGAAGAGACATTACAGGAAGTAAAAATACCTCAGCAAGAAAATCAGCCTCAAGCTTTAAATCAACCTGATAGCCAAAAAGAAGACCAAAAGCTTATACAGACAACTCAACCAACACAAAATCTTAACAAACCTCAGCAGGTTCAAACTTCAGATAAAGAGCAAACTTCAACTAATCAAGTTCAAAATGATACTTCTTCTTTAGAGTCCCAACATAAAAGAGAGGAAACTATAAAACAAAAACCCGAATCTAAGACAACTACAGTAAAAGAAGAGAAGAAACAGATAAAGAAAGAGGAAATCTATAAAGATAAAAATGTTGCAAAAGTTGCAGAATCTACAGAAATGACCAGAAAAGCAGAACCTACCAAGGAAAAAACTCAAAAGCAGACAGAATCTAAAAATGAAGTATTGTCTCTTATTACCTCTGGATATTTCTCAATACAGACAGGAGCTTTTAGTACCAAAGAGAAAGCCTTAGTGGAGAAATCTAAATACAAGGATGCCTTTGTAATAGAAGAAAATGGCCTTTATAAGGTGTTGGTTGGGAAGTTTAAATCAGATAAAGAGGCAAGAGAGTATAGAGCACAGAATAACATACCAGGTTTTGTTAAGAGGATAAATAATTGATAGAGGTTATACTTCCTCCAGTGTTAGGAGCTTTTATCGGTTATTCTACGAACTGGTTAGCTATTAAAATGATATTTAGACCTTTTGAACCTAAGTATATATTTGGAGTGAGAGTCCCCTTTACGCCGGGACTTATACCAAAAAGTAAAGAAGAGATATCAAGAAAAATTGCAAAAACTATAGTCTCTCATCTCTTAACTGCCGAGAAACTTCACACTTTGTTTGATAATGAAGATTTTAAAGACAGTCTCCACCAAACTGTAAATAAGATTGTGGATAGGTCTTTTGAGGATCTTATTGAAAGCTTGAAAAAATCACTGTCTGAAGAGATTAGTATAGGATTTATTCAAGGAATGATAGACAGTCTTTCAGAGAGAATAAAGGAAAAAGTAAAGCCGAAAATTACAGAGAAGTTATCTTCCCATATAGAATCTGGAATAGAGGATTATCTAAGGGAAGACTTTATAACTGTTTTATCAAAGTTAGACTTGGAAAATCTGATATACAATACACTTATGGAAGTGGAAATACAGACTCTTGAAGAGATTATATTAGGTTTTTCAAAAAGACAGCTTAACTACATAACAAATTTAGGTGGATTTATAGGTTTTATCATAGGTATTTTTCAAGTTATATTGACTAAGATTTTTTAAACTTGAAAAAATTTTTTTACTTACTAAATTTTATAACTGTTTCTTAAAAAGTTAAATAATCAGTTAAGGTGGTTTAATGGCTATATCTCCTCAGACAGTTGAAGAAGTTCAGGCTGTCGCTAATGTTTATGATGTTATTTCAGATTACCTACCTCTTAAAAAAAGCGGAGTAAATTATACAGCACTCTGTCCATTCCATAATGAGAAGACACCATCTTTTGTTGTGTCACCTACAAAAAATATATTTAAATGTTTTGGCTGTGGTATAAGTGGAGATGCTATTAAGTTTGTTATGGAGTATGAGAAAATCTCTTTCTCCGAAGCTATAGTGAAGATAGCAAACAGATACGGCATAAAGGTTAAATACACCGGCAAAGATGTGGAAGCTGAAAACAGGCCTATATATGAGGTTATGTCAAAAATTACTAAATTTTATCAAGAAAATCTCTACAATAACGAGGATGCCAAAAATTACATTAAACAGAGAGATATATCACCTTCTACCGTTAGACATTTTAGTTTAGGGTACTCTCCGAAGGAAGAGAATAAGTTTGAAAATTTCTGTAAGGAAAATGGTATAGATATTGATATTTTAAGAGAGATTGGTATATTAGCCGAAGGGAAAATTGTGGATAAATTTAGAGGAAGATTGATATTCCCTATAAGGGATATAAAAGGCAATACTGTTGCTTTTGGTGGTAGAACAATACAGAGTGGAGTTCTGCCTAAGTATCTTAACTCTCCTGAAAGTAAAATATACAATAAAAGATAATTTAGCCAAAAACAAAAAAGTTCAAACTA